>NZ_CALMPC010000027.1:0-37857 GCF_937872235.1 uncultured Thermomonas sp. | reverse complement strand
CGCGGCGATCGGCTTTGGGGGCGATGGCGGCACAGATGACACCGCCGTAAAACAAGTGGGTGATCGAATCCATGCGATGAGTTTATACAAGCGTGCCTTTATCGGTGGGTCTGTATCGACACACCCTTGGCCATCATGCGTTTTCCGGCATCGCTGTTGCGCCGAAATAGCGTTGCCGCTTTTTGGGCCGCATCTTCTGCAAATCGACCTCGATCAAGCCATCCACGGCATCGCTGAAATCCGGATCCACGCCGAAAGCCAGAAAGCGTGCACCACCAGGCTCACATAAATCCACGTACTGCTTGTAAAGCATCGGCACTTGCATACCCAACACATCCAGGTTGGCCTTGAGCACGCGGAAGGCGGTGTCGGCGTCCAACGCGGCATCGCTGGGCTGAGCGGCCTCGTAATGAAAGGGGCTGCGCGACACCGCTTCGCCCTGCGGACCGCCGTGCCAATGCGCGTAATGGGCCACGATCTGCGCGCGTGCCGCCGGCGGCAGTGCAGCACTGATCGACACCGCGCCAAACAGATAACGCACCCGTGGATAGGCACGCAGATAGGCACCGATGCCTTGCCACAGATAATCGATGCTGCGACCACCCCAGTATTCCGGCACCACAAAGCTTCGCCCCAGCTCCATGCCCTGCGCGATCCGCACCAGCGCGTCCTCGCCGTAGTCGAACAGGCTGGCGGTGTAGAGCCCGCGCAGGCCGTGTGCCGCCAGTACCGGTGCGCCGCGGGCGATACGATACGCGCCGGCAATCTTGGCCGCGGCTTCGTCCCACAGCACGATGTGTTCGTACCAACTGTCCCACGCATCCAGATCCTGCCGACGCCCGGTGCCCTCGCCCACCGCACGGAACGTCAACTCGCGTAGACGGCCGATCTCGTGCAGCAAGGGCGAATCCACCGCCAGCTTGCCCACCCGGATATGCTTGCCATCACTGGTTTTCCCAAGCAGACGCAAGCGTTCCACACCGGTGCGAACCAAATCCGGAGCAATGGCTTCGACCAACGGCTCCGGCCGGTCAGGCTCGGGTGGCATTCCACGCTGCCGCCGCGTGCCCAGTGCATACAACTCGTGGCGAATATCGCGCAGTAACGCGCGGTCATCCGCATCGGCAGGAAGTGTGCGTGGCGTACCCACGCGCAGTACGATCTTGCGGGCCCGGCGCGCAAACATTTCGCGCGCCAGCAGCGCGGTACCCACCGGCTTGAACAGTGCGGATGCGCCATAAAACAGCGCCGAATTACGGGCCTGAACCCGCACCGGCAATACCGGTGCATCGCAGCTGCGAGCAAACCGCAAAAAGCCACGCCGCCAGCGACCATCGCGAATACCGGCTGGGCCAAGCCTTGAAACCTCGCCTGCTGGAAACACAATGACGCATTCCTCACGCGCCAAGGCCGCCGCCACTGCGCGCACGCTGTCCATCGCAGGCTGTCCGCCCATGATGCGCACCGGCAGCAACAATCCACCCAAACCATCCACCGCCAATAAAACATCATTGGCAACGATGCGCACATCGCGCCGCACCTGCCCCACCAGATCCAGCAGCGCCAACGCATCCAGTGCGCCGGAAGGATGGTTGGCAACAATCAGCAAGCGGCCCTGCGCAGGAATGCGTGCGCAATCTTCAGCGCTGGCCACATACCCCGCACCCAGGTGCCGCATCGCAGCGGCCACAAACTCAAATCCACGCACATGCGCATTGGCGGTCAGGAATGCATCGATTTCATCCAACCGGGACCAACGCGCAAGCCGGCGTAACAATGGTTTGGCGATGACCGCGTGACGGCCACGGAACCAGTGGGGAAAACGCTGCTGCAAACGCTGTTCAAACTGGATCATGGCGGTACATGGCTGCCGTGGTATGGACAAGACTGCGTTACTTCCGGGACAAGCCCATGGCAGCCACATGTCCAAGCAATGACGCCAGGCTTAACGTTTGTGCAACACCATGGCCTGCCGATATCGGGCAGGATGCACAGCGGTCAACATCGCGCTATCATGCGCACCCATCTTTCCATCCGAATACAAGGATATAAGCAATGTCCAGCTACCTGTTCACGTCCGAATCGGTCTCTGAAGGCCATCCGGACAAGATCGCCGACCAGATCTCCGATGCAGTGCTGGACGCGATCATCGCGCAAGACAAACACGCCCGCGTGGCCTGCGAAACGCTGGTGAAGACCGGCGCCGCCATCGTGGCCGGTGAAGTGACGACCAGCGCGTGGGTGGACATCGAGGCGCTTGCGCGCAGCGTCATCAACGGCATCGGCTACGACAATTCCGACGTCGGCTTCGACGGCCACACCTGCGCCATCATCAACATGCTCGGCAAGCAGTCGCCCGATATCAATCAGGGCGTGGACCGCAAGAAGCCGGAAGACCAGGGTGCGGGCGACCAAGGCCTGATGTTCGGCTATGCCTGCAATGAAGCACCGGAGTTCATGCCTGCGCCGCTGTACTACAGCCACCGTCTGGTGGAACAGCAAGCCAAAGTGCGCAAGGCCGGCAAGCTGAAGTGGCTGCGGCCGGACGCCAAGTCGCAGGTAACCCTGCGTTATGACGGCCACAAAGTGCTGGGCCTGGACGCCGTGGTGCTGTCCACCCAGCACGATCCGGACATCAAGCAAAAAGACTTGGTCGAAGCCGTGCGCGCGCACATCCTCGCCCCGGTGCTGCCGAAAAAATGGCTGGACGCGCTGCCGAAGAACAAGGTGCACATCAACCCGACCGGCAAATTCGTGATTGGCGGGCCGGTGGGTGACTGCGGCCTGACCGGACGCAAGATCATCGTCGATACCTACGGCGGCATGGCCCGTCATGGCGGCGGTGCGTTCTCGGGCAAAGATCCGTCCAAGGTGGATCGCTCGGCTGCTTACGCGGCGCGTTATGTGGCCAAGAATATTGTCGCCGCGGGTCTGGCCGACAAGTGCGAAGTGCAGGTCAGCTACGCCATCGGCGTGGCGCAACCGACCTCCATTTCCGTGACGACCTTCGGCACCGGCAAGGTGGGCGATGATGTGATCGAAAAACTGATCCGCGCCCATTTCGACCTGCGCCCGTATGCCATCACCCGCATGCTGGACCTGGAGCACCCGATCTACCAGCCCACCGCCAGCTACGGCCACTTCGGCCGCAAGCCGAAGGAGATCAGCTACACCGACGGCGCCGGCAAGAAGCAAAAAGCCACCGCCTTCAGCTGGGAAAAGACCGACAAGGCCGAAGCCCTGCGCAAAGCCGCAAAGCTGTAAGAGTGGGCCCTGCCCGCCACCGGACAGCAACCCAAGCAATACAGCGAACGGGTCGCAGCAATGCGGCCCGTTCTTTTTTTGCAACGCAGCCACGTGTCTCAATCACCACATAGCGCAAGACCCACACCATGACCACCAACACCCCACCCTCCAGCGAGGCCGGCGCAGCTTCGGGCCAACACCTGGTACTCGAACTGCTGGAAGCCATCGCCGCCGACCGCACCGTGCTGGATGCGTGGCCAAGCAAGGAACGCGCGCGCCTGCACCAGGCCATCGCCTCGATCTATCACCCGGAGCCCAAGCTGCGCCGCAAGCAGGCCAAGGTGCGCGAACGCGAACGCAATGCCGAAGCCGTGCGCCGCGCCGAAGCCGTGCTCAATCAGACCGGCATCCGTGAACTGCGCCGCAAGCCGGTATTCACCACACCGAATTATTTCCCGCCGGCCTTGCCCTCGCCCGCCTTGGCTGCGCCGGAAGTCGCGCCGCAGGAATCCAGCGAGCTGTTGCACTGCTACGTTTGCAAGCAGAAATACACGCTGCTGCATCACTTCTACGACCAGTTGTGCCCGGCGTGTGCAGACTTCAATTTCGCCAAACGCAACGAACTTGCCGACCTGCACGGACGCGTTGCCTTGCTGACCGGTGGACGAGTCAAGATCGGCTATCAGGCCGGCCTGAAACTGCTGCGTGCCGGTGCGCAACTGATCGTCACCACCCGCTTCCCGCGCGACTCCGCCGCGCGTTACGCGCAGGAGCCGGACTTCGCAGAATGGGGCCATCGCCTGGAGGTGTTCGGTCTGGATCTGCGTCACACGCCCAGCGTCGAGGCGTTCTGTCATGAGCTCCTGGGCAAGCTGCCGCGGCTCGACTTCATCATCAACAACGCCTGCCAGACCGTGCGCCGCCCACCGGAGTTCTACGCGCACATGATGGAAGCGGAAACCGCCGCACTGCACGACATCCCACAGGACGTGCGCAAGCTGCTGGGCAGTTACGAAGGTCTGCGCAGCTACAACATGTTGCCGGATGCCAATGCCGCAGCGATGCAGGTGACGATCGGTGGCAGCAGCGAAAACGCGGGGCTCACCCGCTCGGCAGAGCTCTCGCAGGTGCCGCTGTTGGCCGAAGAATTGCTGGGGCAAAAGCACCTGTTCCCGCAGGGCAGGCTGGACCAAGACTTGCAGCAGATCGACCTGCGCGGGCGCAACTCATGGCGGCTGCTGCTGCATGAAGTGCCCTCGGTGGAATTGCTGGAGACCCAGTTGGTCAACGCCATCGCACCGTTCATCATCAACGCGCGCCTCAAGCCCTTGCTGCTGCGTACACCCGCCGGCACCGAACACAGCCGCGACAAACACATCGTCAATGTGTCGGCGATGGAGGGGCAGTTCTACCGCAACTTCAAGACTACCCGGCACCCGCATACCAACATGGCCAAGGCCGCGCTGAACATGATGACGCGCACATCCGCCGCCGATTACCACGGCGACGGCATCCACATGAACAGTGTGGACACCGGCTGGATTACCGACGAGGATCCCGCCGAACTCGCCGCACGCAAGGTCGTGGAGGAACGCTTCCACCCGCCACTGGACATCGTCGACGGCGCCGCCCGCATCGTCGACCCCATCATCCACGGCATCAACACCGGCGAACACGTGTGGGGGCAATTCCTGAAGGACTACAAACCCACCGCCTGGTGATGGCACGCTGAGCACCAGCCTGCCCAGCGCGGGCGCGGTCCGGGATGCCGTACACACCACATCCATATCCATCCAGCACTCGGGTGCGGCTTTCCCAGCCTGCAAGATTCCGTTGTCCGGATGTCCTCTGGTTTACCAATGCCGATGCAAACTGATCAGCCGCATGTCCCTCCCATGCTGCAAGCCTCGCCCGCGTCAGCAGCTGCATCGGCACCCATCGCCTCGCCCATCAACAATGCCACTTGCGCGCCCAGCGCCATGTCTTCCATTTGCCCGAAGTGCTGGTGCCGCAGGCGGCCGGCGCGGTCGATGATCAGCAGCGTGGGCGTACCGCGCATGCCATAGGCGGCCATGGTGCGCGGAATGGGGCCGGTGTCCGCGGGCATATCCACACCCACCGGGAATTGGATCCGGTATTCATGCAGAAAAGCCTGCAGCGCCACCGGCGCCATCGCGGTGTGGTGCTCGAACACGGTATGCAGGCCCAGCACCGCAACACGGTCTTCGGGAAACACATGGCGCATTTTTTGCACTTGCGGCAAGCCATGCGACACGCAACCTGGGCACAACATCTGAAAGGCTTCAATCACCACCACTTTGCCGCGCAATGCGGCCAGCGTTACCGGTACTTCGGTGTTGAACCACTGCGTGCATTGCAGCTCTGGGGCCATTGCCATGCTGTCCATCGTCCTGCTCCCGTGCACCATTCCTCAAGGGATTGTGCACCTTGCGCGGTAAACTAGGCGGATGCCTTTACTCCAACTCCAGAATGTCGACTACAGCGTCGGCGGTCCGCTCCTGCTTGAGCAGGTCAACCTGACCATTGAACCCGGCGAGCGCGTGTGCATCGTGGGCCGCAACGGTGCGGGCAAGTCCACCTTGATGCGCCTGATTTGCGGCGAGATCAAACCCGACGATGGCGAAATCCGCGTGCAGGGGGGCGTGGTGGTGGCGCGGATGGCGCAGGAAGTGCCGCAGGACACCCATGGCAGCGTGTTTGACGTGGTGGCACTGGGACTGGGCGATCTGGGCGCGCTGCTGGCGCGCTATCACCACGCGGTGCACGACGGCGACATGGACGCGATGGCCGATGCGCAGACGCAAATCGAGGCGCAGCACGGTTGGGATCTGGACCGCCGCGTGTCGCAGGTGTTGGAGAAATTGGAATTGCCGGAAGACGTGGATTTTTCCTCGCTATCCGGCGGCATGAAGCGGCGCGTGTTGCTGGCGCAAGCCCTGGTGCGCAACCCGGATGTGCTGTTGCTGGATGAGCCCACCAATCATCTGGACATCGAGGCCATCGACTGGCTGGAAGGCTTCCTGAAATCGTTCAATGGCAGCCTGATCTTCGTCACCCACGACCGCAGCTTCTTGCGTGCGCTGGCCACCCGTATTTTCGAAATTGATCGCGGCCAGGTGACCAGTTGGCCCGGTGATTACGACAATTATTTGCGCCGTCGCGAAGAACGCCTGCATGCGCAGGCGCAGGAAAATGCCCGCTTCGACAAATTGCTGGCACAGGAAGAAGTGTGGATCCGGCAAGGCATCAAGGCCCGCCGCACCCGCAACGAAGGCCGCGTGCGTGCGCTGAAAGCGATGCGCAACGAACGTGCCGAACGGCGCGAGCTGACCGGCAAGGTGCGGATGGAAAGCGCGGCCGCACAGGCCTCCGGCAAGAAAGTCATCGAACTCACCCAGGTGGCGCAGGCGTTTGGCAACAAGCTCATTTTGCGCGATGCCAGCACGGTGATTTTGCGCGGCGACAAGATCGGCATCATCGGCCCGAATGGTTCCGGAAAATCCACCCTGCTGAAAATCCTGCTGGGTGAGCTCACGCCCGATGCCGGCACGGTGGAGCAAGGCACGCAGTTGCAGATTGCCTATTTCGACCAGCATCGCAGCCAACTGGATGAGAGCCGCAACGCGATTGAGAATGTGGCCGGCGGCGCGGATTTTGTGGAGATCAACGGCAGCCGCAAACACATCATCGGCTACCTGCAGGATTTTTTGTTTTCGCCGGAACGTGCGCGTGCGCCGATCACCCGGCTGTCGGGTGGTGAGCGCAACCGTCTGCTGCTGGCACGGCTGTTTGCGCAGCCATCGAATTTGCTGGTGATGGACGAACCCACCAACGACCTCGACGTGGAAACGCTGGAGCTGCTGGAAGAATTGCTGCTGGACTACAAAGGCACCCTGCTGCTGGTCAGCCACGACCGTGACTTTCTCGACAACGTGGTCACCAGCACGCTGGCGCTGGAAGGCGAAGGCAAGCTTGGCGAATACGTGGGCGGCTACAGCGATTGGTTGCGGCAGCGGCCTGTTGCAAGGACTGCTGCCATCGAAAAACCGACGGCAGCACCTGCAGCTCCGGCGGTACACACTGCCGCCGTCGCGAAGAAAAAACTCAGTTTCAAGGATCAGCGCGAACTGGAACTGTTGCCGGCCAGGATCGAGCAACTGGAAACCGATATCGCCAGGCGCAGCGCGGCGATGCAAGACGCTGCGTTCTACAAGCAGGATGCCGCGAGCCAGCAGCGCGCCAACACCGAACTGGTCGCGCAACAAGCTGAATTGGAGGCCGCGTTTGCGCGCTGGGAGGCGCTGGACGGATAAGTCACTGATATAATCCGACCCCGCCGAGGGGCGCTGCGATCGTGTCGCTGTCATCGATAGCTGCACGGCCAGGCTCGGCAACCGTCCTGCACAACGGCGCCCGTGACCGCAACCACTGCACTCACGGAGCCAACATGAACGCACACATCAAAACCTTCTCCCAAGAAGGCGACTACAAAGTCGCCGATATTGCCTTGGCCGATTGGGGCCGCAAGGAATTGGATATCGCCGAGCACGAAATGCCGGGCCTGATGTCGATTCGCCGCAAATACGCACCGCAAGCGCCGCTGCAAGGCGTGCGTGTCACCGGCAGTCTGCACATGACCATCCAGACCGCGGCGCTGATCGAAACCTTGAAGGATATCGGCGCCGATGTGCGCTGGGCCTCGTGCAATATTTTCAGCACGCAAGACCACGCCGCCGCCGCGATTGCCGCCACCGGCACCCCGGTGTTTGCATGGAAAGGCGAGACCCTGGAGGAATATTGGGATTGCACGCTGGATGCGCTGAGTTTCCCCGACGGCAACGGCGGCTACCTTGGCCCGCAACTGGTCGTGGATGACGGCGGCGACGTCACCCTGCTGATCCACAAGGGTTATGAGCTGGAACAGGGCGATGGCAGCTGGGTGAATTCCGCATCGGGCAGCCATGAAGAACAGGTGATCAAGAACCTGCTCAAGCGTGTGCACGGCGAGCGCCCCGGCTACTGGACCCGCGTCGTTGCCGACTGGAAGGGCGTATCGGAAGAAACCACCACCGGCGTGCATCGTCTGTATCAACTGGCGGAAGTGGGCAAGCTGCTGGTGCCGGCGATCAACGTCAATGACTCGGTGACGAAATCCAAGTTCGACAACCTGTACGGCTGCCGCGAATCACTGGCCGATGGCCTGAAGCGGGCGATGGACGTGATGCTGGCCGGCAAAGTGGCAGTGGTGTGCGGCTATGGCGATGTGGGCAAGGGCAGCGCGCATTCCCTGCGTGCTTACGGCGCGCGCGTGGTGGTGACTGAAATCGACCCGATCTGCGCCTTGCAGGCAGCGATGGAAGGGTTCGAGGTCAACACCGTGGAATCCACCTTGGGCCGTGCCGACATCTATGTCACCACCACCGGCAACAAGGACATCATCCGCGTGGAACACATGCAGGCGATGAAGGACCAAGCCATCGTCTGCAACATCGGTCACTTCGACAACGAAATCCAAGTGGACGCGCTGAAAGCCTTGCCTGGCCTGATCCACACCAACATCAAGCCGCAGGTGGACAAGTACACGTTGGCCAATGGCAACAGCATCTTCCTGCTGGCCGAAGGCCGCTTGGTCAACCTTGGCTGCGCCACCGGCCACCCCAGTTTCGTGATGAGCAATTCGTTCGCCAACCAGACGTTGGCGCAGATCGACTTGTGGGCAAACAAGGATGTCTACGAATCCAAGGTCTATATCCTGCCGAAGAAACTGGACGAGGAAGTGGCGCGCCTGCATCTGGAAAAAATCGGCGTGAAGCTGACCACGCTGACTGCCGAGCAAGCCGACTACCTTGGCGTGGCGGTGACCGGGCCATACAAGCCGGAGCATTACCGCTACTGATTGCAGTTGCGCAGGTTGCACACCCACGGGCACCGCAAGGTGCCCGTTTTGTCTGGCATTACCCCAATGCCGCCACCTGCTCGGCATAGGCTTTGCGCGCTTGTACGAACACATCGAACGGGAACTTGATGGAGACGCCTTCCAGAGCGGCTGCCAGCATCTCCAGATGGGCATCGAAGCCGGCGCAGGCTTTGGCAAGGTCTTCGCCTTCCGGCACGCGCATCGACAACTGCAACTGCGTGCCGGCACCCACATCCTGCAGCTCCCAGCGCAGCGGGCGCTGCGGTTGCTGGCCGCTGCTCCACGAATATTCCAGCAAACGGCCGGCCGCGAACGCGGACAGGTTGCTGTCGATGGTGATGCCGCTGTCGGCAAAATCGATCCGTACCGCGCCACCTGGCTGCTGCACGATGCTGCCGGGGGCCAACCACTGCGCCATCGCGGCCGAATCGGTGAGCATTGTCCATACGGCAGCGGTGCTGTGCGCAAACACGCGCTGCAAGCGGCCTTCAAGCCCGGCTTGACCCCGCACGATGCGGCCCAGTGATGCTAGTTGTGTTTCCACGCGGCAAACCTGTTGCGATGAGATAGCTGGATTTAGCCGCATCCGCACACGCACTGCCTTGATGCACGTCAGTCGCGGCGCTTGCGTACCCGTGGGGCGCGACGTGACGTTGCCACCGCAGCACTGGATAGCGTGGCCGAAACCATGGGTTCCAGCGCCACCAATACCTCCAGATAGGTGAGCAGGCACTCCAGATACGCCGGGGAGGCCGCCTGCATCGCATCCAGCATGCGCAGCACCAGACGCCCGGAATTGAGCGGCCCGGCATGTTCTTGCGGCTGCGCGAGCGATTGCCGCAATTGGCTGCGGGCGCGTACCGTACGCCAGGTGCGGCGTGCATCTTCCAGCATCGGAATCACTGGTGCAGCGTCCGGAGTCACGCGTTCAGCAGGCCATGCGTCGCTGCACGCATCGGCACCCGGCCACTGCTGCAGCAACATCGCCAATGGACTCACTCCCGCCCCACTCTGCTCTGCTGCAGGCCTGGCTTCGGGAAGCTGATTGCAGGATGCAAGCAACGCATGCAGACGTGATTCCAACAACCCGCGCACTGCGGCATCTTGCCCTTGCATGCGCTGCACCAACGCCTGCGCGCGAAGCCGCAACAAGGTGGATTGCGCACACTCAGTCATGCGTGGTCTGCGGGCGCGGCATCGGTGCGATTTCCACACGCCGATTGCGGGTTCGTCCCGCTGCATCGGCATTCGATGCCACCGGCTGTTGCGCGCCAAAGGCTGCGGAGAAAATCGATTGTGCCGGCACACCTGCGGCAATCAGCGCACGCGTGACAGTGAGTGAACGTTGTGCGGACAGTTCCCAGTTATCGGCAAAGTGGCGATTGTCGGCGTGCACCGGCTGGTCATCGGTGAAGCCACTGACCATCAGGATTTCACTGCGTGCATGCAGGTAGTCGGTCAACGGCCCGGCCAAGCTGGTCAGAACGGCCAGCCCTTCCGGCTGCAGAGCATCGGAGTTGCGTGCAAACAGCACGCTGCCACGAATGCCGATGCGCCCATCCACCAGCGTGATGCGGCCTTCCGCCAACGGTGCGGCCAGTGCCTGCTCCAGCGCGCGTCGGCGTTGGTCGGCCAAGGTGCGCTGCTGGATTTCATCGCGCAGGCGGGTTTCCAAATGCAATTGCACGCCGATCACGCCGACCAGAATCAGCACGAACACACCCAGCAACACCGCCATCAAATCACCGAAGGCAGCCCAGATCGGTGGCCCTTGCTCCAGCGCGTCGTCGTCCAATTCCATACTCATGCCACGCTCAACGCACCGCGCTGTACTTCCAACTGGCGCAAGTCGTCCACAATCTGGCGCTGCGCCAGCAGGCTCAAATCCACCACTTCGCGGGCTTGTGCCACGTAATAGGCCAGCTGCTCGTCACTGCGCAGCAGGGATTTTTCCAGCGCACGTTCAATCGTCTGCAGGCGCTCTGCCATCTGCGTATTGTTGGCGCCAAACGCATCCACTGCCGCTGCAAACGCATCGCCAAGACTGGCAATTTCCAGTGCGCTGGCACTGGCGCGGGTGGCCGCCGCATCCAGTTTTTGCGCATCGGCTTCGATCCGTGCATCGAAGCGCGCACCTACGGTTTCCAGCAATTGCGACGAAGTGCCCACCAGGGTTTCGATGGCACGTGCCTGCTCACCGGAGGCGCGATTGACCGCGTCCAGCAAGGCACCCAAGGTATCCAGCAATTGATTGCGCTCGGCCAGCATCGCGGTATCGCGCTGCATGCTGTCGGCCAGCGATTGCCGCAGCTCGCCGATGACCTCCGCGGCGACCCGCGGTGCTTCGGCGGCGGCCTGCATCAGTGTGCCAATTTCGGTGAGGGTGGCATTGGCCTGCTGGCGGCCATTGGTGGCAATCGCCTCGGCACTGGCCTGCAAGGCGTCGCACATCTGCTGCTGGCGTTGCGCACTGGACTCGCCCAGCTGCGCCCACGCTGCGCACAGCACCTCGCCGTGTTCGACCATGGCCGCGCGCCATGCATCCAGACGCTGACTGTCCTGCGCAGCCAGTTCGGTTTGTGCATCCCGCTGGGTGACCGCAAGCTGCGCCAGCAAGGCTTCCGCCTGCTGCTGGAAGTGGCCGACCGTATTCGACAGCACCTGCTGTTGTGCCTCCACCAACGCCGCTTGCGCGGCTTGCTGCCGCACCATTGCGGCATCCCACGCCGTTGCCTGGGCCGCAGATTGCGCCTGCATGGCCTGCTGCCAATGCACGGCAATCTGGCCGGTAGCCGTCTGCAAACTGTCGTGACTGGCTTGCACTTGGGTTTGCATCGTTTGCGCCACGCGTTCGTGCACGCTGTGTGCACTGCTGGCGATTTCGGCCATGGTGGCCTGCACGACAGGTTGCAAGACGCGGCTGGCCGCATCGGCCCCTTTCGCCACGCCATCTTGCAATGACCGTTGCACACGTTCGGCCAATTGCAGGTATGCGGCTTCGTTGCGATCCAGGAACGTCTGCTGGCGTTCGGCCTGTTGCGCATGCGCAACTGCGTCGCGGCGTTCAATCGCATCGGCCAATGTCTGCAAACGCTCCACCAAGGTGGGCAGCAATGCACTTTGATTGTGCAGCAACTGCCAGGTGCCTTCCTGCCGATGATCGCGGGTGAATACCTGCAACGGGCCGGCGATGGCGGTATCCAGGGCACGCGCAGCGAACAAACGCTGGCGGCGGCACAGCGTCGTCAGCACACCCAATACTGCGGAACTGGCAATCCCTGCGATCGAGGTGCCGAAGGCGTAGCCCAAACCTTTCACCGGCGCGGCCAGCGAATCACGGATCGCCTGCAAATCGCTGGCGCTTTCCAACGCGATGCCGGTGCCGCGCAAGGTGACCATCATCCCCAACAGCGTGCCCAACATGCCCAGCAGTACCAACACCCCGGACAGATACGCCGGCAAGGTGGGGGCCGGCAACGCCACGCGCTCGCCGGCCACACGCAGACCCACCGCAGCGCGCAACGAGACATCCAATGTGTGCAGCCAATGCGCAAGTTCCGCCGGGGTGTCCTGCAAGGTATCCAGCGCCGTCTGCAAACCCGCCGTAGCCTTGCGATAACGCTGCAACTCGGCGCCACCAATCAGGTACACCACGGCAATCAGCAGGCACACCCCCAGCACCATCGGATTATTGCTGGCATGCACTGCGGCCACCCAGGCCACCACAACCAAGCCCAGCATGAACAGAGCGGTGCCAGACAAACCGTACAGGAACGTTTGCCAAGCGGCGAGCGTATGCGCCCGGAATGGTTTCTGGGGCTGCGTCTGGTTGTGCATCGAGTCTTCCATCAGGGTCATTGCAGCGCCGCCTGCAAGCCATCGATCGGCAGAAAGCGGGCATCGAGTTCTGCCAATTGCAGGTTGCGTACCTCACGTTGAAATCCACGCCAATCTTGTGCAGCGTTCTGTGCGTGGCGCTGTTCAAAGCGTTTGCCCAGCAGTTCGGGCAGCGCCGTGAACAGTGCGTGTTCGCGTGGGCTCAGCACCGCCTCCATCACCGCGTCAAGTTCGGCCAAACGCACGCATCCGACATCGCCTTGCGCCAGTGCGTCGCGCAATTGCCCGCGTAATTGCCCGGTACTGACTTGCACTGCGTGCTGAAACGCCACGTAGTGCTGGCGCACAGGTGCAAATGCGGCCTCGGCTGCTTGCGCCTGTGTATCCATCACCGCATCCCGCACCGGTGCTGCGATCACCTGCTCACGCAGGCGCTGGCGCGCACGCTCGCATGCAGCAGCCAGTTCTTGTTTGCGCCAACTGATCGCCCCCCCGTCAGCCGCTGGCGCGGCATCCAACACCCGCGACAAACGCACCGCGCGCGTCCAATCCAGCCATTGTTCCAGCGCTTGATAGAACGCACGTGGCGGCTGATTGGCTTGGGCGTCCAGCACCTCGGTCAACAGGCGCACGAAAGTTGGCACCGGTGCGGGCGCCTGTGGGAGGGGTTGCATGCAGGGGGGGCTTGCGGAAAACCGTCTATTTTACAGGGTTGCCGTCTTCAGATTGGTTGACCTCACGCTCCCCGCTCATTATCCATATATCGCTTTATCGCGAACAAGAGATATATAATTGGTGCAACTTTGCACGTGACCATCGCAATGCTGCCCATCAGCTTCGAGTTCTATCCCCCGAAGACCGACGAACAACGCGAACAACTGGACCGCAGCGTGCGCAAGCTCAAGGCTTACGCGCCGGAATTCATGTCCGTCACGTTTGGTGCCGGCGGCTCAACCTTGAGCCACACACCGGAAACCGTGCAGCACTTGCGGGGGAGTCACGGCATGGTGGGTGTGCCGCATCTGACCTGCGTGGGCGGCAGTCGCGAGGAAATCCGGCATTTGCTCAAGCTCTATCGTGCCTTGGGCTGCAACCGTATCGTGGCGCTGCGTGGTGATTTGCCGTCGGGCATGGCGCGCAGTGGTGATTTGCGTTACGCCAATGAATTGGTGGCATTGATTCGGCAAGAGCATGATGACTATTTCCACATCGAAGTGGCCGCCTACCCGGAAACGCATCCGCAAGCCGAACATGCGCAGGCGGATCTGCGCCATTTCAAGCTGAAAGTGGATGCCGGTGCCAGCAGCGCGATTACCCAATATTTCTACAACACCGATGCCTATTTTCGGTTTGTGGACGATGTCCGCGCCTTGGGGATGGATATTCCGATCATCCCGGGGATCATGCCGATTGCCAACTTCAACCAATTGCGGCGCTTCTCTGAAGCTTGCGGCGCGGAAATTCCACGCTGGATCGTGCAACGCATGCGCGCATTGGGTGATGATGCCGAAGCGATCCGCGATTTTGCTGCAGATGTGGTGGCGCAACTGTGTGAACGGCTGATTGCAGGAGGTGCGCCCGGCCTGCATTTTTACACGTTGAATCTGGCCAAACCCACGCAGGCGATTTTGCAGCGCTTGGGGTGATGCCGACGCCCCGGGCTTCCACCCAGGCAGGTCACCGCGTACCCTGCATCGATGCGGTCTTTCCTACTCGCCATGTGTTTGCTGCCGGCTATTGGCTGGATGCCGCCGGCACCGGCACAGGTCAGACGTTGCAGCCTGCCTGATGGCAGCCTGATCTACACCGATCGTCAATGTGAAGCCATTGGCGCGCGCGAACGCTTGCCCCCCGTACTGCCTGCCGATGGTACCTATCAACGCCGGATGCTGTGTGCCCGCAGTCCGCAGGAATTGGCCGATGGCTTGGCTGCGGCGGTACAGTCTGGCGATGCCAACCGCATCGCCGCGCTGTATGACTGGACCGGGATGGGCAGTCACACCGCCAATGCGGTGATGGATCGCCTGCAAGCGATTGCCGATCGCGGTTTGGTGGACGTGCAAGTGCTGCGCTCGCGCTCGGCCGATTCCGATGCAGACACACCGCAACGGTTCGATGAAACCAGCGGTCAGCTGCTGACCCCGGCACCGCGTCCCTCGCGTATCCTGGGACTGCAACTGAGCCAAGTGCAGAAGAACGGCTATACGCCGATCAACACACGCTTTGGCATGCATCGGCGCATGGATTGCTGGTGGCTGCAACCGTGAGTGGTGCCGTGACACTTGCGGCACCACCCGGCACAAGGCTTAGCGCAGCCTGACCAACCAACCGTGGCGGTCGGGCAGGCGGCCATATTGAATGTCGGTCAATTCCTGACGAAGCGACATCGTCACTTCGCCGGCGGGTGCGTTGATGTCACCCACCGCAAAATCCTTGCCCTTGAGCTCGCCAATCGGGGTCACCACCGCTGCGGTACCGCAGGCGAAGACTTCGGTGATTTCGCCCGAGGCCACGCCGGTCTTCCATTCGTCGATGGACACTTTGCGTTCCTCGACCTTGAGCCCGCGATCGCGTGCCAATTGCAGGATGCTGGAACGGGTGATGCCTTCCAAAATGCTGCCGGACAGTTCCGGGGTGACGATGCGGCCGTCCTTGTACACCAGGAACACGTTCATGCCACCGAGCTCTTCCAGATACTTACCCTCGACCGGATCCAGGAACAACACCTGCGAGCACCCCTGCGCATAGGCTTCTTGTTGCGGAAGCAATGAGGCGGCGTAGTTGCCACCACACTTGGCGGCGCCGGTGCCGCCCTTGGCCGCACGCGCAAAGTCTTCCGACAACCAGATCGACACGGGGGCCACACCCTTGGCGAAATACGCACCGGCCGGGCTGGCAATCACGTAATAGCCTGCGGCTTGCGCGGCACGCACGCCGAGGAAGGCCTCGGTGGCGATCATGAAGGGGCGAAAATACAGGCTGCTTTCCGGTGCCGAGGGCACCCATGCATGGTCGATGGCCACCAACTGGCGCAGTGATTCGGTGAACTCGGCAACCGGCAATTGCGGCAACGCCAAACGCGCGGCAGAACGCTGCAAGCGTGCACCATTGGCCTCGGGGCGGAAGGTCCAGATCGAACCATCGGCATGCCGATAGGCTTTGATCCCTTCAAAAATCTCCTGCCCGTAATGCAGCACCGACGCCGCCGGATCCAGCGACAACGGGCCATAGGCGCATACCTTGGCAGCGTGCCAACCCTGCGCTTTATTCCACTGGATCGCCACCATGTGGTCGGTAAAGTGCTTACCAAAACCCAGCTCGCTGGCCAAAATGGCGTCACGCTGCTCGGCGCTGCGGGCGTGCTCGGAGGGGATGACTTGAAAGGCCAGCGATGCGGGGGCGTTCATGCGGAAATCCTGGAAAGATATCCGCCTATTATGCGGCCTAAGCCCGCTCCTGCCCCTGACCAAAGGTCAAGGTGGCCACGACCCCCTTGTCCGCACCCGGCCGCACGCGCACGTCCCAGCCATACAGGGTGCACAGGCGGCGCACGATCGACAGGCCAATCCCACCGCCCTGCGAATGCCCGGCATGGGTGCCGCGATAGCCACGGGTAAACAATTTGGCGGCATCTTCGGCGCTCAGGCCGGGGCCGGAATCAACCACCTCCACCGAATCCTGCAACACCCGCACCACCACTTCGCCGCCGGGCGTGTACTTCACCGCGTTGCCGATCAAATTGCCCAACGCCACCGCCAGCGCCGAATCCGGCACATCCAGTTGCAGGCGGGTATCGCCTTCCAACCGCAATTCCACCGGCTTGCCGGCGAGCTGCGCCCGGTGGCTATCCAATTGCTGCTGCGCCACTTTCGCGACATTGCATTGGCCCACCGCACGTTCATTGCGAGAGAGCAGCAACAGGGCGCTGATCAAGTCGGTGCATTGCTGCTCGGCCCGCTGGATGCGGGCCAACCGGGTGCGCGTACGCTCGTCCAGCTCGGTGCGCGCCAACAGCAATTCCACGGCACCCCGGATCACCGCCAATGGCGTGCGCAACTCATGACTGACATCGGCATTGAACTCACGGTCGCGCTGCACCACCTCGGTCAAGCGCGCAGCGTAATCATCCAGCGCCTTGGCCAACTCGCCCACTTCGTCATCTGGAAAGCTGGCCGCCAGCGCTTCAGGCTCGGCGCTGTTGCCGGAGCGGCGCAAGCGTTGCGCCAAATCGGACACCGGGGCCATCACCTTTGATGCCGACCACCAACCCAGCAACAAGGCAAACACACTGAACGCCAATACGGCACCGAGCAGCCAACGCGTCAGCAAATCCGAGGTTGCCGCCGCGTCGGTGACGTTGTAGCGCACCAAGCTGGTGAACGGCTTGCCCTGCTGGCTCAGCCCACGCCGCACGGCCACTTTGTAAACCAGCATGACCCCGTTGCCATCATGCTCACGCACCTCATGCATACCGGGTGTCAGATACCGATACAGCGGATTGATTTTGAACGCATTGTCATCGCTGAAGGTGCGTGCGTCGAACATCAGGAAATACGGCTGCTTGTCGGGCTGTGTTTCCACTTGTTGCACCAGACTGGCCACTTCGCGCTGCAGGGTTTTTTCAATCAACTGGTTTTCCAGTCGATTGCGCAGATGCAACATCGCGACCGCAAACAGCGCGGTCAGGCCAAAGCCCAACAGTGCAAACGAAACGATGATGCGGGTGCGCAGCCGCCGCCGGGCAGGCGTTGCGCTGCGCGACGCGGGTGACTCAGCCATCGGCTTCCGCTGCGGCAATGCGATAACCGATGCCATGTCGGGTCTGGATCATGGCGCTGGCAAAGGGTTTATCCACCAAGGCGCGCAAGCCGTGGATATGTACACGCAGGGAGTCCGAATCAGGCAATTCTTCACCCCATACGCGAGCTTCCAGATCTTGCCGGGTCACCACCGCCGGTGAGGCTTCCATCAAGGCCTGCAGAATCTTCAGTGCGGTAGGGTTGAGTTGGATGGCCTTGCCTGCGCGGTGCACTTCCAAGGTTTCTAGGTTGAATTCCAGCTCACCCACATTCAGCACCCGCGCCGGCAAGCCCCGCCCACGCCGGACCAATGCATTCAAGCGCACGTTCACTTCCTGCAGCGCAAACGGTTTGATCAAATAGTCGTCAGCACCAGAATCGAAGCCCGCCAATTTGTTATCCAGCGAGTCGCGCGCGGTCAGCATCAGTACCGGGGTTTGTTTGCGTGCTTCATTGCGTAGTTTGCGGCAGACTTCCAAGCCATCCATGCCCGGCAGGTTCAAATCCAGCACGATCGCATCGAAGTCGTGTACCACCGCCAGATGCAAGCCGGTGATGCCATCGGCGGCGAAATCCACGGTATGCCCGCAGTCCTCCAAATAGTCGCCCAAGTTGGCGGCGATATCGGAATTGTCTTCAATGACGAGGATGCGCATGCGTAAGTTCCAAGAGAGCGGCTTGGCAGGATAGACCGGTGCCGCGTGCGTCGGTTCCCCGATTCTGGCACAGCTCGCAGTGCCGGGTGCGGCCATTCAGAACTGCAGGCAAATAAAGGCCCGGACGTGGGAGCGTCCGGGCCGAAACGTCACTTATGCCCTGCATGACCGCTGGGGGGAAGATCAGCGGTGAGGGGATGTTGCCGTAGATGCGATTAAGAATCCGTCAAATTGGTGTTTGAAGTGTGTTGTTTCAGCGCGGCAGCGGCGGTGTGTTCGATCACCGCACCCGCCACGTCAACCCCGGTGGCGGCTTCTATTCCTTCCAGTCCCGGTGAGGAATTCACTTCCAGCACCAGTGGCCCGCGCTTGCTGCGAATCAAATCCACGCCAGCCACACCCAAGCCTAGGATTTGCGCCGCATGCACGGCGGTGGCCACTTCAGCACGGGTGGGGCGCACCGGCTTGGCGGTGCCACCGCGATGCAAATTGGAACGAAAATCCCCCTGCGGGGCCAACCGACGCATGGCCGCAACCACTGTGTCGCCCACCACGAAACAGCGCAGATCGGCACCCTTGGCTTCGGCAATGAATTCTTGCACCAGGAAATTGGCATACAGCCCGCGCAGGGTTTCGATGGTGGCGCGCGACGCAGACGGCTTTTCGGTCAACATCACGCCGGCACCTTGGGTGCCCTCGTTGAGCTTGATCACATGCGGTGGCGGACCGAGCATGGCCAACAGGTCGCCGGTGTCATCCGGATTATCGCCAAACACGGTGATCGGCAGGCCAATTCCCTGCGCCGCCAATACCTGATGACAACGCAGTTTGTCGCGCGCGCGCGCAATCGCCGACGCGCTATTAGGCGAATAGCTGCCCATCAATTCAAACTGGCGCAGCACTGCGCAGCCGTAACGGGTGATCGACGCACCGATGCGTGGCACCACCGCCGCGTAACCGGCCAGCGGCTTGCCCTTGTAGCGCATATCAAAACCGGCACTGCTGATCCGCATGTAGCAGCGCAGCGGATCCAACACGCGCACGCTGTGGCCACGCTCGCGCGCGGCCTCCACCAATCGGCGGGTGGAATACAGCTTGCCATTGCGCGACAAGATGGCGAACTTCATGGCATGCCCTCCGTGCGGATGCCGTTAGCGGTTGACGCCGGTCAAATCATCGAAACGCCGCGCTTATCGCGCCCGCAGCTCCGCACGGATATGCGCCTCCACCGCAGCAATCGCGGTCATATTGACGATGCGGCGCGAGGACGAGGCCGGGGTGAGGATGTGTGCGGTCTTGTCCAGCCCCATCAGGATCGGGCCGATGGCCACGCCGCCGGTGGCCACGCGAATCAGGTTGTAGGCGATGTTGGCCGCATCCAGATTCGGAAACACCAGCAAATTGGCGCTGCCACTCAAGGTGGTATTGGGGAAAATGCGTCGGCGCAGGACTTCATCCCACGCGGTATCGCCCATCATTTCGCCATCAATTTCCAGTTTGGGTTGGCGCTGCCGCACGATCTCGTACGCACGGCGCATTTTCGCTGCGCTGGGGTCTTGGTGACTGCCGTAATTGGAATGCGACAACAACCCGATCTTGGGTTCGATGCCAAGCAGTTTCAAGCGGTAGGCCGCCTGCAAGGTGGCCTCGGCGATCTGTTCGGCAGAGGGATCCAACTGCACATGGGTATCGACGAAGAACCACGCACCGGCATCGTTGATGACCGCCGTCATCGCGGCGGTGCCACTGACGCCGGCATCAAAATTGAACACGCTGCGCAGATAGCCCAACTTCTTGTGATAACGGCCCACGATACCGGTGATCAGGGCATCAGCTTCGCCACGCTCCACCATCAGCGCAGCAATCAGCGTGGGACGTGAACGCAGCAGGTTTTTGGCAGCGTCTGGGGTCACGCCACGGCGCTCGGTCAGCGCGTGGTACTGCCGCCAATAGTCATCGAAACGCGGGTCGTCGTTGATATTGGTGAGCTCGAAATCCACGCCGGCGCGCATGCGCAAGCCAAGTTTTTCGATGCGCGATTCAATCACCTCCGGCCGCCCGATCAGCACCGGGAACGCCAAGCCATCGTCGATCACCGCCTGCACCGCTTGCAGCACCACGTATTCTTCGCCCTCGGCATACACCACGCGCTTGCGATGCATGCGCGCACGGTCGTACACCGGCTTCATCATCAGGCTGGTGCGGTGAATGAACTGACCCAGTTTTTCGCGATAGGCAGGCAAATCCCGGATCGGGCGCAGGGCAATCCCCGAATCCATCGCCGCCTGCGCCACCGCCGGTGCCAAGCTGGTCAACAGGCGCGGGTCGAATGGGCGCGGAATCAGGTATTCGCAACCGAATTTCGGTACATCACCGCCATAGGCGCTACCCAGATCCGAGGCTTCCTTGCGCGCCAGATCGGCGATCGCGTGCACGCAAGCCAGCTTCATCGCCTCGTTGATGCTGGTGGCACCCACATCCAGCGCGCCGCGGAAAATATAAGGAAAGCACACCGCGTTATTGACTTGGTTAGGGTAGTCCGAGCGGCCGGTGGCGATGATGGCGTCCGGGCGCACCTTCTTGGCGTCTTCCGGCAGAATTTCCGGGTACGGGTTGGCCAGCGCCAGAATAATGGGCTTGTTCGCCATCGTGGCGACCATTTCCGGCTTCAGGATGCCGCCTGCGGACAAGCCAAGGAACACATCTGCACCGTCCACGATCTCTGCCAGCGTGCGCTTGCCGGTATCCCGCGCGTAGCGGGCCTTGTCGGGATCAAGATTGGCACGGCCACTGTGAATCACACCCTCGCGGTCGAAGGCGAGGATGTTTTGCGGGTTGACGCCCAGCGCCACCAACATGTCGAGGCAGGCAATCCCGGCCGCGCCGGCACCGGTAGTGGCCAGCTTGACCTGAGCGATGTCCTTGCCGGCGACTTCCAACGCATTGAGCACCGCCGCACCCACAATGATCGCGGTGCCGTGCTGGTCGTCATGGAACACCGGAATCTGCATCCGCTCGCGCAGTTTGCGCTCCACGATGAAACATTCCGGCGCCTTGATGTCTTCCAGATTGATGCCACCGAAGGTCGGCTCCAGGCTGGCGATGATGTCCACCAGCTTGTCGGGGTCACGCTCGTTGACTTCCAGATCGAATACATCGATGCCGGCAAATTTCTGGAACAGCACACCCTTGCCTTCCATCACCGGCTTGCCCGCCAGTGGGCCGATATCGCCCAGCCCCAGCACCGCAGTGCCATTGGAAATGACCGCAACCAAATTGCCGCGCGCGGTGTATTCGCTGGCTTTGGCCGGGTCCGCGGCAATTTCTTCGCAGGCAAAGGCCACCCCGGGCGAATACGCCAATGCCAGATCACGCTGGGTCACCATGGGCTTGGTGGCCGTCACCTTGATCTTGCCCTTGGGTTCCAGCCGGTGGTAATCCAGTGCCGCTTGCTTCAGGTCGTCATTGGCGGGGGTATCAGACATCGCTGCGTGTTCCAGGTGCGGATAAGGGATGATACCGACTCTACCCGGCTACGGCCCTACCCAGGAACCCCTATCCGATGCTTGAACTGAACGCCGTGCACACGTTGGCGCTTGCCGGCATCGCCCTGTTCCTTGGCTACGCACTGTGCCGCGTGATTCCGCTGCTGAGCCGCTACAACCTGCCCCCGCCGGTGATTGGCGGTCTGGTGTTTGCGCTGATTGCGTGGGCAGCGCATGCGCGCGGCACCACTTGGGTGGCACTGGATACCAGTTTGCAACCAGCCTTGATGATCGCGTTCTTTACCAGCATTGGCTTCAACGCCAGTGCGCGTTTGCTGAAGATCAGCGGCCGCCAAGTCGCCCTGTTCTTGCTGCTGGCCAGCGGCTTTGCGGTATTGCAAAACTTGCTGGGAATGGCAGTAGCAATCGGCTTTGGTCTGCATCCGCTATTTGGGGTGCTGGCCGGCTCCACCACCTTGACCGGCGGCCCTGCCACTGGGCTGGCATTTGCCCCGCTGTTTGAACGCGCCGGCGTGAGTGGTGCGGCCTCGATCGCGGTGGCCTCGGCAATGGCCGGGATTGTCTGTGGCGGCTTGCTGGGCGGGCCGGTGGCGACCTGGTTCATTCGTCGCAATGGCCTGACCTCGGTGCGCCCCAGTGACCACCACGCACCCGATGAAGCGGTTGCAGTGGAGGTCGCCACGGAAAGCCAGCGCGAATACACCGCGCTCAAAAGCATCGTCATTTTGCTGGTCGCGATGTGGCTGGGGGCGTGGGTGAGCAAGCTGATCACCAGCACCGGGGTGACGTTGCCGGCCTATGTGGGCGCGATGCTGGCAGGGGCCCTGCTGCGGAATCTGGACGATAGCCGCGGCTGGCTCGGCCTGTCGGTGGCCACACTCGAACTGATCGGCAATGTCTGCCTGTCGCTGTTTCTGGCGGTTGCGCTGATGAATTTGAAACTATGGGAACTGGCCGGCCTGGCGGCCCCGTTGCTGCTCAATTTGGCATTGCAATCGGCATTGGTTGCGGTGTTCTGCGGGGTGGTATTTCGGGTGATGGGCCGCGACTATGACGCCGCCGTGATGGGCGGCGGCTTCATCGGGTTCATGCTGGGCACTACCGCCAATGCAATGGCAGTGATGCGCACCCTGGTGGAGCGCTATGGCGTGGCCCCGCGTGCATTTTTGGTGGCCCCGCTGGTGGGCGCATTCTTCATCGACTTCACCAACGCCCTGATCATTACCGGCTTCATCAATTTCTGGCCGCATTGAGCATGCCCACCGCCAACCCCACAACCGACCCGGAACGTATTGTCGATGTTGCCGTGCTTGGTGCCGGTGTGGTCGGCATCAGCACTGCCTACGCCCTGGCTCGACGCGGGAGGCAGGTGGCACTGATCGAACGTGGGCAGGGGCCCGCACTGGGCGCATCATTCGCCAATGGCGCTCAACTGAGTTATGCCTACACCGATGCCATGGCCGCGCCAGCACTGTGGAAGCAACTGCCAGGCATGTTGCTGGGCCGCGATGCGGCGTTCCGTACCCGCGCCTCGGCAGACCCGCACTACTGGCGCTGGGGCTTGGCATTTTTGCGTAACGCCACTGCACACCGGCTTGAACGCAACACATTGGCAACGTTGGCGCTGGCATTGGAATCACGCGCCGCCATGGCCGAACTCTTGGCGCGCCACCCGATTGCATTTGACCACACTGCCCCAGGCAAACTGCATGTCTATTACGACGCAGCCGCACTGCCCAAAGCACGCGCGATGATCGCCGCCAAGCACCAATTCGGCGTGCGGCAAAACGTACTGACACCTGCACAAGCGATCGCCATCGAGCCAGCACTGATCGCCGCGCGCGACATGGCCTTCGTGGTGCATTCGCCTGAAGAAGAAGTGGGTGACCCGTTCAAATTCAGCAGCCAATTGCTGCACCTGCTGTGCGCCGAGTATGGCGTGGAGCCGTACTTCGATGTTGCCGTGCACGGCCTGCATCGCACTCCCGAAGGCTGGCACCTGCAAGCTGCCAACGGTCTGCATCTGCGCGCCAAAAAAATCGCACTCTGTGCCGGCATCGACAGCCACGGCTTGCTGCGACAACTCGGCATCCGCTCGCCCTTGATGGCGGTCAAAGGCTATTCGTTCACCGCCCCCTGCGGCGCGCAAGCGCCCGCCGCCAGCATCACCGATACCGCCCGCAAACTGGTGTTCTGCAAACTGGGGAACTCCATTCGCGTGGCCGGCTTGGCCGACCTCAACCATTGGGATTCCACACCAGACCCGCAGCGTTTTGCGCAATTGTTGGCAATGGCGCAGGCCTCGCTGCCACAAGCAGCCGAGTACGCGCAGGTTGCTTCACCATGGGCGGGGTTACGCCCGGTCACGCCCCACTCCAGCCCGGTGATTGCGCGGGCCCAACCAGGACTGGTGCTCAATATCGGCCACGGCATGTTGGGTTGGACCTTGGCGATGGGTAGCGGCGAACGCGCCGCGCGACTGGTACTGCACGCGCCATGAATCCGCTATCACCTAGCCACCAGACGCTATCCAACAAAGGCATAGCAGCCTGCGTCTTGCTGGCGGCCTTGCTACTGCAACTGCCGCTGATTCTCAATCCCGGCTACTTTAGTCACGACGAACTGCAATGGGCGGCGTTGGCCAATGCCAGCACTCCATCGCCATGGCTGGAAACCTCCGCATTCCAATATCGGCCGCTGACCTTTTCATTGTGGATGGCGCTGTCGCGGGCGTTATTCGATACGCCGATGCTGTTTCATGCCGTACTGGTGCTGTGGGGCGCACTCAATGCAGTGGCGCTGCACTGGATCGGGCGTAGCTTTGGCATGTCGCGCTGGCCCGCCGTGTTCGGTGCATTGGGGTTTGTGCTGACCCCGTATGCCGCCTATACCCACGGCTGGGTAGGCTGCATGGCCGATTTGATCTGGCTAAGTTGCGCACTGGGCATCGCGTTGCTGGTACAGCGCGCGCGCGCGCAATGGATGGCGGCCATCAGCAGCGCCACGCTGACTACGCTGGCCCTACTCGGCAAAGAAGCTGCCTTCGCCATCCCTCCGCTGCTGGCACTGGCGTGGTGGCTGGATGATGATGCGGCGAGAAAATCCCGATGGTGGACAAGTATGCTGGCCACAGGCGCGGTCTGCGCGGTGTATCTGGGCTTGCGCTTGGATGTACTGCTGCATGCACCGCGCGAAGGTTCGCAATACACATTAAGTGTGCTCAACCTGCCGCAGCGTTGGTTTGAATATCAAATCTTTGCCCCGATTCCGCCCTTGCTGGAAATCTCCACCACCCTTCGTCGCAGCGGCCCAGTGCTGCTGGCAGGCCTGCTGTGGTCAGGCATGTTGATCGCGTTATGGCGTGCGTCGCCCAAGCTGTGCACACTCTTCCTGCTTGGTGGAATTGCGGCGCTACTTCCAGTGCTGCCGTTGGGTAGTAGCTGGAATCATTACGGCTACGGCTTTGCCGCCATCACCGCGATGATCATCGCCGGGGCATGGCCGCAAGCAAGCCACCTAGGCCGCGGCGTCATCCTCGTATTTGCCGCCCTCACCGCTCTCCACGGCGGCACCGTGATGTGGCGAATACAGCACGTTGGGCGCATCCAGGCCGTGTTTTCACCCGCACTGGCGCACGCCCTGCGCACCCACCCAACCGGCATCACCCTGCAACTGGCACCCGACGCCAAAGACTGGATCTTCGTGCGCCTCACCCACAGCATCCCAAGCTACCAAGGCGTTGCAATAGGCAACCGCGTGCGCATCGTGAACGCCAACGCACCCGCCGATTACCGCATCCACGCCGATGGAACGTTGCAGGAGCTGCGCTAGCGCGCGCACTCACGCCACTCGCAACTGCGCTGCTTGCGTAATGCCATCGTTGACGCGATCTGTGTGGTTGCAGGCTGCGGCCAGTTTTAGGGCAAACGGTTCGATCGGCGAATGCTGGTAGCGCATGCCGTGGGTGGTGCGCACATCGGCAACCGCCCAGCCCGCTGCATGTTTCCGTAGCAGCACAACGAAGTGCTCGTAGCGATCTAGACCATAGGTTTTCCATGCGTATCGGTTTTCGATGACGACGCGATACGCCTGCGCCTGCCCGCTGGCGCATTCCTCGGCGTAGTGCTGGATGTCGCACCACAGGGTCTTGCCGTAATCGACAAGCGCCTGCGTGCTGGTGATCGCAGTTGCCTTGCCGCGCCAATCCTTGAAGCTTGGCAACGCCACACACATCCACGTCACCCCTTGCATCATCGCTGCGCGACGCGCGGCCTCGCGGCGCGCTCGCACCATTTCGCGCACATTGCAAAGCCCCTCCAATTGCTTGGCAATTTCGGGCCATTCCCGGCCAAATCTGGCATTGGCAACACCGCAGACATCGCTGACCTGCCATTTGAAAAAGCGGTGTTCACGCTTCACCAAGCCAACCGTCGCCTGGCGGGGCTTGCCATCCCTTTCGAACTCGACATGAAAGGCCAAGAACGTACCGTTGATGCAATCATCACGGTAGCCATCGATACAGTGCCGCATCGTCTCACCCTCGTCGTACAAGGCCAAGCCATTGGTCAATGCACGCGCCTTGCCACTGTGATGCACCAGCTCGTTGACTGGGCTGTGCCAACTGACGGCTTGCAATGCCAGCCGCTTGCGGGTTTGGGCAGCTTTGACCAGTTGCAGCCAGCGCTGCCAACTGCCAGTGACCGCACCTGCTGGAGGCGCATCTGCAATGCGCAACCACCACGCCACCACACGGCGAATTTCGTCACGGGCCACGGCAACCGCAGCAGGATGTTGCGCGCACTCCGCCCGCCGCACGCACTGCACCGCCACTTGCTGCGGAAGCTTGGCGAACCACTGCCGGATCCCGTCGGCGCTGGTGTGACGCCAGACCTGCGACAGCACGCGGTAAGCGGCGCGTGACGGTCGCTGCACACCATGCCCGGTTTGGGCCAACCGCAACGCCAACGCCAGCGCGGCCAACTGCTCGTCGCCGGCAAAGGACTCCACAAAGCCGCGCAATGGCCGCACGCCCTGCGTGTCCAGCAGCAGACTTGCCTGCCGGGTCACGCCATGCGCACGCAGCCATGCCTTTGCGGCCTGCGTGGGGTCGGCGTCGGGAACGCCGTGCGTGAACATGTATTCGGCCACGAACGACAGTAGTTGTGGCGTTTGCCGTTCAATACGCTCCAACGCCTCCCGGTGGCGCCACACGAAGGTCAGGAAACGGTTGGTGATGGGATGGCGATGCACGCTGATGCGGCATTTGCGGGCCAGCGCCAGCAAGGCAGGTTCGATGGCCAGTGCTTGTGCCAGCAGCGCACGCATGGGTTTCGTTGGAAAGTGCGCAGGGACCTGCCGGGCCAACCCCGCGATGCGCCATGCCTGCCACGCGATGAAATCGACAGTCCCGCGAATGGCCACGGCGTTATCTTCATTGCATTCCGCACCCACCTGCGCGATGACGGCATCCACCAGTACCTTGCGCGCCTTGTCCAGCAGCGCGTAACCGATCCGGCGGTTCCATGTGGGGCTGGGGATCAGCGGGTCGAAATTGGCGCGACCGTCATCGTGTTCGATGTCCGCCAAGGCCCAACAACCGTTGTTCTGCAGGAATGCGGCGGAAAATTCCCTGGTCGCCCGGCTGTAGCCGTAGCGGAAGCCCGCAACGAAATGCACACGGCGCGACGTGCCATCGTCCTCGATGCGGATCGGTTTGGCGGCGATCTCGTCCAACCAGCCCGGCATCAGCGCCGCCACGCGCACGGCCAGCACGCGAACGATAGCCACGCGTTGCGTGCTTGGCGCGCACTCGGAATGTGGCCAGAGCGCGCTCAACTCCAGCAGCTGGCGTGCTTCGATCTGCGAGATTTCCATGGCCTTGCCTCGTGATTTTCGTTTTCGATTCCCGCAAGATTGCCTTCGGGTCGTCGCAAAACCTGAGATGGTGCGGCGCCTCATGCATTTGTCGTCTCCTGATTTCAGGATTGGACGGGCGTTCCTTCCCAGCAGCTGGCCTTGTCCCATTGCCGGGTGACACGGTTCCATTGGTAGCCATCGCCACGCGTGCAACCGGCTGCGATGCTGTCGCGTGTCGGCATATACGTTGCGATTTTCACGTTGTCAGCAATGAACGGCGCCAAGGCTTCCCCGATGGCTTGTGCTTCCCGCAAAGCGGCGGCGTAGTCGAACCGTCGAACCTCGGGCGAGTCATATCCAGCCACGTCAGGATCGATGTAGCACGCCGCCCATTTGGCAATCCGTACACGCAGTGTGCTGCCAATACGCGCATGGAATGCGGCATCCGGCCTTCCTACCTGTGTGAACAGGCCGCCTGCGGTGTCGGGGTATAGGCATAGCGTTTCATTGAGAGGGACTTCCTTCAATTCCCACGCATGCAACGCGCCCGCCTTGCGAAGAACGGCATGGGCGCGCTGGTGTTGCGACATCAGCCAGCGTTGGTAGACCAGCCCGTCATGCTCGTCGCACTCATTCGTTGTTGGCAGTGGATATTCCGGTAGTACGCGCCCCTTGTACTCATCGGGTAATTGGCAGGTCTCGGTAAAGCATTGGTCGAAGGACTGAATATCGAGCGCTGTATCGCTGTCCTGCAGCAAGTTCGGATCCGCACCGAATTCCAGCATCAACCTGATCCCCGGGGCAACGCCAAACTGCGAAAGCGCGTGCAACATGAACTCGGGTTCGCCTCGGTAGGAGACCAGCGATTGATTCGGATTCGCGCCGCTCTCCAGCAATGCACGCAAGATACCTAGCCATGTTCCGGAATAACGATCCGTGGTTCGCCACAAAGATTAGGGAAACCGCACGGCTTACCAACGTGGCATGGGTGCGTCGGCCGGCTGTGGCGATGCGCTAAAAATCACTCACCGTTTCGGCATTCATCGCTTGATCCAAGCGAATCTTGTTGGCAAATAGCGAGAACGCCAACATGCCGGCCAAGCCATTGGCGCGCGCCGCCCACGCCGGCAGCCAGCGCGGTTCTTGCAAGCTGCCGTCGTCGAACAAGGGTTGAAACCGCTGCACATCGGCCAAGGTCATTTTGCCGGCAAACAAACGCCGGCATTGGCGCAAATTACCGTGTTTGAGCGACCAACGGAAAAACGTGTGCACGCCAATCAAACCGCGCAAATACACGGTGTCTTTGGTGAACGCCATGCCGCCACTGGTGGGCACGCCACGAAACACCCGCTGTGCCGAGGTGAAGCTGTCCACCGGGTTTTGTCCGGCATCCAGGAAATAGCGGAACACCTGCATGAAGTCCGCACCTTCCATCGCCATTGCCACCGCTTCGATGCGCAGGCTGACTCGCTTCATGCGCTCGATATCAATGCTGCCGGTGATCAACTCGGCAAACACCGCCAAACCTTCCTGGGTGGCGGTGCTGCGCGGCGAGGACAGCGCCATGCTGGGCAATACGCTTTGTTGCTGCCCGTTCAATGCGGTCAATGAATGCACAAATGCTTCGTGCTGCAACAGTTGCTGCATGTCGTAATCGGAAAACGCTGCGCCAGCGCGAATACGAATCTTGCGCGAGCCGGCCGCAGCCTTGGCAATCAAATCCGGGTCCAGCTCGACCTCGATCACCCGCGCATCAAAAAAATCATCCAGCTGTGCTTGCAAGCGCAATGCCAGCGCGGTGGCGGAAATTTCCACCTGCTCGGCAGGCGATAACAATTCGCTGTCCAGCTCGCCAGCTACCGACAAAAAATGCTGCGCGGCCTCGCGCGTGGTCACCCCGCCCGGCAGCGTGTGATCGGGAGTGCCGAATAACGCCACCGACAATTCTGCCACCTTCGGTGTGCCCAATTGCTCCAACAGTGCTGCCGCTTGCTGCCAGCTGTGCGCCGACTCGATCAAATAAATGCCCAGTGGATGCGCCGGATCGGCGGCGGCGGCAATCGCCGCCAACTCGCGGCGCGCATCGGAAAAATCATGCTTGGGATATTGATACACCGGCAACGTGGCGCGGCCTTGCGCGTAGTCGGCCAGAAAGGTTTGCTGCTCGCTGGCCGGCCAACTGACCAGACTCAACAAGCGTATGCCCTTGGCGGCCTTGGCCATGCGCAGATCCAGCGCGGCGTGGTGGGCGATGGGGTCAGTGGAGGTCATGTTTTGCATCCGGCCGTTTGTGTAGCGCCTTGCCCTGCACCCGTGCCTGCGCCTTCTGCGCCAACCGCGTGGCCAGTTGATTGGCTGCACCGGCGACTTCTGCCTCCAGCTTTAAAAAGTTGTCCACGCGGGCCGCCTCCAACACGCCAGATGCAATCGCCACGCGCACTGCGCAGCCGGGTTCGTTGGCGTGCTTGCAGTCGCGAAACTTGCATTGCTGCGCCAAGGCTTCGATGTCGGCAAAACTTTCTGCCACATCTTCTTCGCCGGTGGGTTTGAGCTCGCGCATGCCGGGGGTGTCGATCAAACATGCGCCAGATGCCAAGGCCATCAAGGCGCGATGGGTGGTGGTGTGCCGGCCGCGTGCATCGCGCTCGCGCACTGCGCCGGTTTTCATTTTTTCATTGCCAAGCAAGGTATTGGTCAGGGTGGATTTACCCGCGCCGGAGCTCCCCACCAGCACAATACTTTGCCCCGCCGCCAGCCACGGCGCCAGCGCACTGGCACTGGCGGGGTCTTTTGCATTCAACGCCAGCACCGGCACGTCCAGCGTGCGCAGCGCCGCCAAGGCTGCCTCCACTTCGGCCTCGGGCTTGTCGGATTTGGTCAGCACGATGACCGGCTGCACCCCGCTGCCGCCCACCAACAACAGGTAGCGTTCGATCCGGCGCGGATTGAAATCACCATCCAGACCGCACACCACAAACACGGTATCGATATTCGCCGCGATCACTTGCTGGCGGTAATGCTCGCCGGCGGCGCCGCGCTTGATCGCCGAAAACCGTGGCAACAAAGCCACGATGCGCAGTGATTTGGGCGCACTGCCCTCCACCAACACCCAGTCGCCCACCGCCGGTCGCGCCTCGGGGTTGATCTCGCCTTTGCGATAACTGCCGGCGCGCTGCCATTCGGGCAACGATTCCGCCGGATGCACGACGTCGATGACCTCAGAAACCCGATAGCCACTGCGATGCTGCTCCACCACCCGCGCCGGCCGCGCCTGCGGATGCGCGGCACCCAACGCGGCCCAAGCTGGCGGCAGCGTTGCTGGCGTCCAGTGCCAGCCGATGGCAGACAGGGGTGTCATGGAAGAAAAATTGCGTGCATCCGGCGGATTCTAGCCTTGAACGGTGTTTGCGCCCGGCAGCAACCGTACTTGTCGCGGTGTTTATCCCGCCTTCCGCCCTATTTCCGTTAGGCTTAGCCTCCCACTTCCGCTCTGTTTGCCGCGATGTCCACCTTCAACCCCCGCAACAAGATCGCCACCCGTACCCGTTTGACCGAAGTTCGCTATGAAATCCGGGGGGAATTGGCACGGCGAGCGCGGGAGTTGGAAGGCCAGGGCCGCAAGCTCATCAAACTGAACATCGGCAACCCTGGCGCGTTCGGGTTCCGTGCGCCTGAACATCTGCAAGCCGCCATCGCCGGCGGCATCGCCCGCACCGACCCCTACACCCATCAGCAAGGCCTGCCGGAAGCGCGCGAGGCGATTGCTGCATTCCACAAGCAGCGCGGCACGCCCAATGCCTCGCCGGAGCGCGTGTTCGTCGGCAATGGCGTGTCGGAACTGATCGACATCTCGCTGCGCGCCCTGCTCAACCCCGGCGAAGAAGTGTTGGTACCCTCGCCCGACTACCCGCTGTGGTCGGCGGCCACCATCCTCAACGATGGTCGCCCGGTCTATTACAAATGCGACCGCGACAACGGTTTCCTGCCCGATCCCGAGCAGATCGAGTCACTGGTGTCCTCACGCACCCGCGCCATTGTCTTGATCAACCCCAACAACCCGACCGGCGCAAATTACCCGCGCGCACTGCTGGAGCGCATCGTCGAAATCGCCCGCCGTTATCGCCTGTTGCTGCTGGTCGATGAAATCTACGACGGCATCCTGTACGACGATGCCGTGTTCCAACCGGTGGCGCCGCTGGCCGGCGACCTGCCGTGCATGAGCTTCGGCGGATTGTCGAAGGTGCACCGTGCCTGCGGCTGGCGGGTGGGCTGGGCGGTACTGAGCGGCGACCCGCTGGCCTGCGGTGACTTCCACCACGCACTGGATCTGCTCGGCGCGCTGCGCCTGTGCGCCAACGTGCCGGGACAGTTCGCAATTGAGCAAGCCTTGCACGGCACCGATACCATTGGCGCGCTGGTGCGCCCCGGTGGCCGCCTGCATGACACCCGCAAGGCCTTGATCGAAAGCTGCGCGGCCAGTCCGCACCTGTCGCTGGTGCCGCCGGCAGGCGCGCTGTACGGCTTCCCACGCGTGGTAGGTGCGGCCGCGCAAGGCTTTGACGACCACGAATTTGCGCTGGAAATGCTGGAGCAGGAAGACGTGCTGATCGTGCCCGGCACCAGCTTCAACGTGCCGTATCGCGACCACTTCCGGGTGACATTGCTGCCCGAAGCACCGATGCTGCGTGAAGTATTCACTCGCATCGACCGCGTGCTGACCCGCCGCGCCGAACGCACGCAGCGGCAAAGCGCGGTGGCGTGATGTCGCGCCGCCTCGCCTACCTTGCGCTGGGCGATTCCTACACCATTGGCGAAGGGGTCGACGGCACAGACCGTTGGCCAATGCAACTGGCTGCACGCCTGCACGCAGCCGGTATCCCTGTTGCCGAGCCACGCATCATCGCCCAAACCGGCTGGACCACCGACGCATTGGCTGCGGCGATGGACGCGGCCGAGCCGCTGGGCGAGTGGAACTTCGTGAGCCTGCTGATTGGCGTCAACAACCAATACCGCGGGCGTGCACTGGTCAATTACATCGACGAATTCACTGGCCTGCTACAACGCGCCATCGCGCTGGCGGGTGGGCACGCAGAGCGCGTGCTGGTGCTGTCGATCCCTGATTGGGGGGTCACCCCGTTCGCACGACAAGAATTGCGTAGCCCACGCCGTATCGCGCAGGAAATCGATACCTACAACGCCGCTGCACAGACCGTGTGTGCCACCCACAACGTGGCTTTTGTCGATATCACCGGCATCAGCCGTGATGCCGGCGACACGTTGCAAATGCTGGTGGAGGACGGGCTGCACCCTGCGGCGGTGCAGTACACCCGCTGGGTCGATGCGGTGCTGCCGGTCGCAAAAGGCTTGCTTGCTGCCTCTTGATCCCGGTCAGCCTGCCGCCAGCGTTGGCGGCGTAGAATTGCAAACTCTCCTTATTGCGTTTGGACTTGCCCCATGTCGCTCGACCCCGCCCTGCGCGCCCGCATTGAATCCGTTCTGTCTGCCAACCCGGTGGTGCTGTTCTTGAAGGGCACGCCGGAGGCCCCGCAATGCGGGTTTTCGGCGAAGACCGCCGCGGCGATGGATGCCACCGGCGCGACCTATGCCCATGTCAACGTGCTGGCCGATCCGGACATCCGCGACGGCATCAAAATTTACGGCGACTGGCCAACCATCCCGCAGCTGTACATCCATGGTGAGCTGGTCGGGGGCTGTGACATCGTCACCCAGATGGCTGCCAGCGGTGAATTGCACGCGGCGCTGGGGCTGCCGGCACCCGACCGCACGCCACCGCAGATCACGATTACCGATGCCGCCGCCGAGATGCTGAAGCAAGCACTTGCCAATGCCGGCGAGGGCTATGCACTGCAAATCGAGGTCGATCAAGGCTTCAATGCACGCCTGCAACTGGCCCCGGTGGATAGCACGGCCATCGCCACGGAGGCCGCCGGTATCCGCGCCCAGTTCGATCTAGTCAGCGCCCAACGCGCACGCGGCCTGACCATTGATTGGGCCGACGATGCACGTGGCAAAGGCTTGATCATCGACAACCCCAACGCTCCCGCCAAGGTCAAGCCACTGACCCCGGCGCAAGTGCGTGAACGGGTGCAGGCCGGCACGTTGACCTTGGTCGATGTGCGCCCCGCCGAGGAACGCGCACTGGCGCAGGTACCGGTCGCGCACCGCACCTTCGATGACGGCGTGGAAGAAATTGAAGCACTGCCGAAGGACACCGCACTGGCCTTCCTGTGCCAAGCCGGCGCACGCAGCCAGCAAGCGGCCGAGCACTTCCGTGCATTGGGCTTCAAGGAGCTTTACAACGTGACCGGCGGGATTGTGGCGTGGGCAGAGCTGGATTCATCGGTGCCGCGCTACTGATCAAAACCCGCCACCGGCATCCAACCACGCCTGCTCGTCGGGCGTGTTGGTGCGCCCGAGCGCAGCATTGCGATGCGGGAAACGGCCGAACTGCGCAATCACGTCGCGGTGCGCCACCGCATAGCCCAGCAAATCGGGATTATCCAGCGCGGTGAACAGCGCCACCGCCCGTTGCTGGTCGGCCAACACCTCCGAATGTTCAAACGGCAGGTAAAAGAACATCTGCAGCGCAGGATCCACCTGCGCATCAAAGCCCGCGGCGATTGCATGATTGGCATGCAGCAAAGCCAGCGGATCGGTGGCAAAGGCATGGCCACTGCCGCGAAAAATATTGCGCGGAATCTGATCCAGCAACACCACCAGTGCCAGCGCACTGTCGGCCGCCTGCATCCAAGCATCACATTCACGACGGGCGGCGGAAAAATGTGCCTCCTGCCAGCGCTCGCGACATTCGGCGTCAAATGCTGCACCACCACGAAACCATTTCCCCATGCCGGCTTCGCGCCAGAACGCCAGTAAACCCTTCGCCATATCCGGGTTCACTCGTCGAACCTCAAATGCCGTACCGACTTGCCATTGCGGCGAATCAGCTTGAGTGCTTCGATACCAACCTTGATGTGGTTTTGCACGAACTCGGCGGACACCTTGGCATCGGAGGCTTCAGTCTTCACGCCTTCCGGAATCATCGGCTGATCGGACACCAGGAGCAGCGCGCCACACGGAATCCGGTTGGCAAAGCCGGCTGCGAAGATGGTGGCGGTTTCCATATCAATCGCCATGCAACGCATCGTGCGCAGCTTTTCCTTGAACTCATCGTCATGCTCCCACACCCTGCGGTTGGTGGTGAACACGGTGCCGGTCCAGTAATCCAGCTCCAGGTCGCGGATGCTGGTCGAAATCACGCGCTGCATCGCAAACGCAGGCAACGCCGGTACTTGTGGTGGCAGGTAGTCGTCGCTGGTGCCTTCGCCACGGATCGCGGCAATCGGCAGCACCAGATCACCCAATTGGTTTTTCCGCTTCAAACCGCCGCATTTGCCCAGAAACAACACCGCCTTCGGGCAGATCGCCGAGAGCAGGTCCATCACCGTGGCCGCATTCGGGCTACCCATGCCGAAATTGATCAAGGTGATGCCGTCGATGGTGGCACTGGGCATTGGCCGGTCCAACCCCACAATCGGCGCGCCAGTCATCTTGGAAAAATGCGCCAGATAACCGCCGAAATTGGTCAACAAAATATGCTGGCCGAAGCCGTCCAGCGGCACCCCGGTATAGCGAGGCAGCCAATTGCCGACAATGTCTTGTTTGCTTTTCATGCGTGTTCTTTTGGTCTCCTGTCGGCCTACGGAATGGCCCTCTTGCCGGCGCATCGTCCAAGTGGATGCGGGGCTACGGCGTTCAGCATGCCACTAGTGTTCATTGCAGGTGAAGGTTTGCGGCATCGCAACATCGAAACGTGATGCCGATCGGTGCAAAACGCGCACATTTACGGTACGTTGATCAGTGGATGGTCTTAAATTTCAAGGGGTGTGAAATGCGTATCGGCATCATCACTGATTCGGCCTGCGATCTTCCAAATGATTTTATCGATCGCGAACAGATCGTGATCTTGCCGGTGACGATCCAGATCGGGCAGGCGATCCTAGCCGATACCCGCAATGAGGAAGCCACCATGAGCTTTCTCACCGGCGAAACCGCCGAACGCGCATTCGAGGCCGAAACTACGCCCTACACCGTGCAGCAAGTACACGACTTGTTCCTGGGTAAATTGGTGCATGACTACGATTACGTGTTTTGCATCACCACCACCCGCACGCGCAGCGGTATTCACGACAACGCGGTGCAAGCTAGCTACTCGATCCTCAACGATTACAAGCCGATTCGTGCACAGTCCGGCAACACCACCCCGTTTGCATTGCGTGTGATTGATAGTCAAAACGTATTTGCGGCGGTCGGCGTGCTGGTGGTTGAAGCCGTACGCATGCGTGCAGCGGGTGAAACACCGCCCAAGATTCGTGCTCACCTGGAAAGCCTGGCCAGCAATATTCAAGGCTACATGGTGCCGCCGGATTTGCATTACCTGCGCAACCGGATCAAGAAGCGTGGTGACAAGAGCGTCAGCTTCTTCAGCGCGGCGCTGGGCACGGCGTTGGACATCAAGCCCATCCTGCATTGCAACAAGGGTGACACCGGCCCGGTAGCCAAGGTCAAGGGGTTCAACGCCGCCACCGAAAAAATGTTCGATTTCGCCTGTAAACAAGTGCGTGCGGGCCTGCTGACCCCCACCATGAGCCTGAGTTACGGCGGCGACTTGAACGATATGCGCAAACTACCCGGCTACGACCGTTTGCGTGCCACATGTACCGAACACAATGTAGAGGTGTTCGAAAGCTTCATGGGCCTGAGCGGACTGGTGAACGTGGGCAAGGGGGCCATCGTGCTGGCGTTTGCTGCCGAGCCGCGCAAGTTCGATTAAGCACGGCTGCCAGGATGTCAGCTTGCATCTCCACACCCCCTCGCAATCGGATCCTTCATGCCTACCCGTTATTACATCCGCCTGCCTGATCCCGCCATGGCCCGCGGCGGCGACACCGATCTGAGCTTCCACTCGCAAGGTGCCGATGGCTTTGCCGATGAGCTGCAGCAAGCATTGCGCACCAGCACATTGTTCGAACGCTGGAGTGCAAAGCAGAGCGATCCCGATGATGTGGATCCCGCGCTGGGTGCCACCGACCCCGACGCGCAAGTGCTCGGGCATCAAAACGACCTGCATGTGGAGTTGGAAGTGGTCACCCACCTGCCGTCCGCACTGCTGCGCCAGCGCATGGCGCTGTTGGCCGGCCACGGCTGGCAATTGCGCGACGTTGCCGCCGCCTGATTTTTGCGCACCATCCGCATGATACCCACCCTGCTTTCATGGAGCGGCGGCAAGGATGCTGCGTGGGCGTTGCATGCGCTGCGCCAGCGTGGCGAATTCGACGTGGTGGGCCTGCTCACCACGCTGACCGAAGGCTTCGACCGCATTTCGATGCAAGGTATTCGCCGTGAGCTGCTGCACGCACAAGCACAGGCGGCGGGCCTGCCGGTGATCGAAGCCTGGATCCCGCAGGCGGCCGATAACGCCGCCTACATCGCCAGTTTCAGCGACGCCGTTGGGCGCGCACAAGCGCGCTGGCCGGGACTTGTGCATATCGCCTATGGCGATTTATTCCTGCCCGACATTCGTGTCTGGCGCGAAACCCTGTGCGCAACCCTGGGCATCACGCCACTGTTCCCTGTGTTTGGCAGCGACACCGCACACCTCGCGCGCACGATGATTGCCGGTGGCCTGCGCGCGCAGCTGTGCTGTGTGGACACCACCCAACTGGACGCTGCATTTGCAGGGCGTGTGTTCGATACCGCATTCCTGCGCGACCTACCCCAGCACATTGACCCCTGCGGCGAGAACGGTGAGTTTCACACCTGTGTGTTTGCCGGGCCGATGTTCAATCACCCCATCGCCATCGCACGCGGCGACAGCGTGCTGCGCGATGGACGCTTTGCCTATACCGATTTCAAATTGAATGCGTGATGGGCGATGTGCTCGCCGATGAAACTGGCGATGAAGTAGTAGCTGTGGTCATGGCCAGGCTGCATGCGCA
>NZ_CALMPC010000026.1:0-6341 GCF_937872235.1 uncultured Thermomonas sp. | reverse complement strand
TGTGGTGGCCGAGGTCGTGCGCTTTTTGCAGGCACCGGGGCAGGGTGTGCGGCAGGCCGAGGCCGGGCCCGTGCATGCCACCACGGTGGGCGACCTGGCCCGCCAGATTGAAGCGTTCAAGGACGTGCGCAGGACGCTGGTCACCGAGCGGGTGGGCACCGGACTGGTGCGGGCGCTGTATGCCACCTACGTCAGCTTCCTGCCGCCGGAGGCTTTCAGCTACGGGGTGCCGAAGTACGGGGATGCGCGCGGCGTGTTCGTGGAAATGCTGAAAACGCCGGATTGCGGGCAGTTTTCCTTCTTCACCGCGCACCCTGGCATCACCCGCGGTGGTCACTACCACCACACCAAGACAGAGAAGTTCCTGATCATCAAGGGCCGAGCCCGCTACCGCTTCCGTCACCTGCTGACCGACGAGACTTTCGAAGTGGTCAGCCACGGCGACGAGCCGCTGGTGGTGGAAACCATCCCCGGCTGGGCGCACGACATCACCAACATCGGCGACGACGAGCTGGTGGTGATGCTCTGGGCCAATGAAGTCTTCGACCGGCAGAAGCCGGATACCGTGGCAAGCCAGGTATGACGGCCGGCCAGCCTCGGGGGTTTTGATTTCGTTTGTTGCGTTTATTGCGATTGTTTGAGACGCTGTTTGCCCCCCACAGTCCCCGCAGGTCCTGATCATGAACGCCGTCCTCCGTGAACTTCCACCGGTCCTGCCCACCCGGCAGGATGCCGAGCTGGCTCGCACCAGCAGCCGGCTGCTGGCGGCATGCATTGGCCAAGGCCCCACCGCGCGCGTGCGGGTGGTCGACGGCGATGGCGAGATCGAGGTGCCGGTAGCCGCCTTGCGCATGTTGGTGGACATCCTGGCCAACATGGCGGAGGGCAATGCCATCAGCTTGGTGCCGATCCACGCGGAGCTGACCACCCAGCAGGCGGCTGACTTCCTGGGTGTTTCACGGCCGTATCTGGTGGGGGTGTTGGAACAGGGCGAGATCCCGCACCACAAGGTGGGCACCCATCGCCGCATCTTCTTCCGCGACCTGATGGACTATCGCCGTACTCGCATGGCGCAGAGCCAGGCTGCGCTGGAAGCTTTGACGGAGCAGGCGCAGAAGCTCGGGATGGGGTACTGACGGGTGTCGTCCAGTTTTGTGGCTGTGTTCGATGCTTGCGTACTGTATCCGGCGCCACTCCGTGATCTGTTGATGCATCTGTCGCTGACGGGGTTGTTCCGTGCCCGCTGGACCGCTCGAATTCACCAGGAATGGATCGAGGCAGTGTTGCGGAACCGACCCGACCTGACCCGCGAGCAATTGGATTGGACGCGCGCTCAGATGGACAGGGCTGTTCCGGACTGTCTGGTTTCCGATTACGAGGGCATTGAGGCCACCCTGTCGCTGCCAGACCCGCATGACCACCATGTGCTGGCGGCAGCCATCAAATGCGGGGCGGGTGCCATCGTCACCTATAACCTGCGGGACTTTCCGGATGAAGTGCTGGCCCCATTCGGGTTACACGCCCAGCATCCGGACGAATTCATCGAGCACGCATTTGATCTTGACCCGGTGGCAGTCTGCAATGCCGTGCGTAACCTTCGGACCACCCTGCGGAATCCGCCCAGGCCTGCAGCGGCGCTGCTTGATACCTGGCAGGAACTCGGCCTTGCCAGCACCGTGGTCGCACTGCGGCCATATGGCGAAACCCTTTGAACCACTTGACGGATGAAGTTGGGTATTCCTGCATGAACACGCGCAAGTTGAAAGTCGCCACCATCGTCGGCACCCGCCCTGAAATCATCCGCCTCTCGCGGGTGCTGGCCGCACTGGACGCCCATTGCGACCACGTGCTGGTGCACACCGGCCAGAACTACGACTACGAACTCAACGGCATCTTCTTCGAGGATCTGGGTATCCGGAAGCCCGATGTCTTCCTGGAAGCGGCGGGTGCCACCGGTGCGGAAACCATCGGCAAGGTGATCATCGCCGCCGATGCGGCGCTGGCGCAGATCCAGCCAGACGCAGTGCTGGTGTTGGGCGATACCAACAGCTGCCTGGCGGTGATCCCGGCCAAGCGCCGCAAGATCCCGACCTTCCATATGGAAGCCGGCAACCGCTGCTTCGACATGCGCGTGCCGGAGGAGATCAATCGCCGCATCGTGGACCACACCGCGGACATCAACCTGACCTACAGCGATATCGCCCGTGAATACCTGCTGGCGGAAGGCCTGCCGGCGGATCGGATCATCAAGACCGGCAGCCCGATGTGCGAGGTGCTGGCGCACTATGCGCCGAAGATCGCCGCGTCCGACGTGCACGCACGCTTGCAGTTGCAGCCGCGAGGCTATTTCGTGGTCAGTGCGCATCGCGAGGAAAACATCGAGTCGGAGCGCAATTTCCTCGGGCTGGTCGAAGTGTTGAACGCCGTTGCGGCGAAATACGGATTGCCGATCATCGTCTCAACCCATCCGCGTACGCGCAAGCGCATCGATGCGCTGGGCGTGCAACTTGATCCCTTGGTGCAATTATTGAAGCCACTGGGCTTCAGCGACTACGTGCGGCTGCAACAGGACGCAAAGGCGGTGTTGTCCGACAGCGGCACCATCAACGAAGAGGCCTCCATCCTCAACTTCCGCGCCCTCAACCTGCGCGATGCGCACGAGCGTCCGGAAGGCATGGAGGAAGCGGCGGTGATGATGGTCGGCATGCACCCGGAGCGGGTGATGCAGGGCTTGGCGGTGCTGGAGTCCCAGCCCACCGGTAGCGAGCGCTTGCTGCGCCAGGTGGCGGATTATTCGATGCCGAACGTTTCGGAAAAGGTCGTCCGGATCATCCACAGCTACGTGGACTACGTGAACCGGGTGGTCTGGAAGCGGTACTGATGCGCCTGTTGCTGGTCACCGATACCTATCCGCCTGCACGGATCTCCGGTGCATTGCAGATGCGTGATCTGGCACAGGCACTGGCGGCGCAGGGGCATCGCCCGTTGGTGCTGACGCCCGCATTGGATGGCGTGGAACGGCTGGAAAGCGAAGGCGATGTGCAGGTGCTGCGGGTGCGCGCACCGCGGACGAAAGACGTGCCGTACTGGCGCCGGACGCTGGCCGAACTGGTGCTGCCCTGGATCTTGCTGCGCGGGTTACGGCGCAGTGCGCTGCGCGATGACCATTGGGACGGCGTGGTCTGGTATTCACCCACGATTTTCCTGGGGCCGCTGGCCCGTGCCGTGAAGCGGCAACACGCCTGTCGCGGCTACCTGATCGTTCGCGACCTGTTCCCGGACTGGGCGGTGGATGCGGGGGTGATGCGCAAGGGGGCGCTGCCCTATCGCTTCTTCAAATGGATCGAGCGGTTCCAGTACCGGCAGGCGGACGTGATCGGCGTGCAGACGCCTTCCAACGCCGCGCTGGTGGCAAACGATGCCCCGGCTGGAACGCGGATCGAAGTGCTGCACAACTGGTTGTCTGCTCCTGCCCGCCCAGCGCCAGACGCCTGCCCGCCGCTGGGCGTATTGGACGGTCGCATCAATTTTGTCTACGCGGGCAACATGGGTGTGGCGCAGGACATGGATGGGTTCGTCACGCTGGCCAAGCGCATGCGGGATCGGGACGATGTCGGGTTCGTGTTTGTCGGCCGCGGAAGTGAGGCGGTACGTCTCAAGGATGAAGCGAAGGGCCAGCCCAATCTGCTGGTCATGGATGAAATCGATCCCAGCGTTTTGCCCGCGCTGTTGGCGAAGTGCCATGTGGGTATCGTGGCTCTCCACCCCGCACACGGTACCCATAACATTCCCGGGAAGCTGTTGACCTACCTCCACGCAGGTCTGCCTGTGTTGGCTCGGGTCAATCCCAACAACGATCTTGTTGCGCTGGTTGAAGGTGAAGAGGTAGGGCTGGTGGTCCCTGGCGATAATCCCGCACTATTGCATGCCCACGCGATCAGGCTTGTCGATGAAATTGGGTTGCGCTCGGCAATGGCGCGCGCCGGTATTGACCTTGCTGCACGCATGTTCTCGCCGGAAAGCGCAGTCGATCAGCTGGTGCGGGCGCTGGAATGAGTGGTGTTGTGGATCTCTCGCTGGTTGAGCGCTTTCGCGAGCCCAACACCTCTTGCTTTTCACCCGGGCATGTTGAAGCGTTGTTTGGCTTGCGCACGCAGGATCTGGCAGAGCGCGCCCTGTGCACCGCAATACGCCCAACGCCCGCCCACAAGCGCCGCAGCTCCAGAAATGCCGGCAGGTCACCGCAGTGCCATGCATTGTCGCGACAATGCGCTTGCATGACAATCATCTGGCGCACCATCGGAGATCCCCCATGTCCCCCACGCGAAGCAGAGTCCACCCTGACCAACCGTTACCAGACCAAGGTGTCGGAAACCGTGCGCGTCGGGCACTGCGGTTGGGCAAGCGCGACCGCATCGCGCCGCGGCGCTGGTCATCCACGGCTGGACAGTACTTGCCACCCGCTGTTCCTGGCGCAGTTGGAAGCATTGGCGGCTGAGGTGGAGACGCCGCGACACAAAGACCCCGTGGGATATGCAAGAAAGAATGCCAGCAAATCGCCTGCGGACGTGGAGCGTCATGTTTCTTTGGCACATGCTTTCGAGGAGACAAAATGAAGATTCTGGTCACCGGCACCGCCGGTTTCATCGGCTCGCACGTGGCGCAGGTGTTGCTGGCGCGCGGGGATGACGTCATCGGCTTCGACAGCCTCAATGACTATTACGATGTCAGCTTGAAGCAGGCGCGCTTGGCGCGCTTCATGCAGCATCCGAACTACACCCATGTGCAGGCCGATCTGGCCGACCGTGCTGCGGTGGAACAGACGTTTGCGACGCACAAGCCTGATCGCGTGATCAATCTCGCCGCGCAGGCGGGGGTGCGTTACGCGGCGGAGAACCCGCATGTGTACGTGCAGAGCAACGTCACCGGCTTCCTGCACATCCTCGAGGGCTGCCGGCATCACGATATCGAGCATCTGGTGTATGCCTCCACCAGTTCGGTGTATGGGGCGAATACGGCGATGCCGTTTTCCGAGCACGGCTCGGCCGAGCATCCGCTGACCCTGTACGCGGCCACCAAGAAGGCCAACGAACAGATGGCGCACAGCTATGCGCATTTGTACGGCATTCCATCCACGGGGCTGCGCTTTTTTACCGTGTATGGCCCGTGGGGCCGACCGGACATGGCGTTGTTTTTGTTCACCAAAGCCATTCTGGATGGCCAGCCAATCCGGGTGTTCAATCACGGCCGCCACAAGCGCAGTTTCACCTATGTGGATGACATCGTGGAAGGCGTGGTGCGCACGCTGGACCGCGTGCCGGGCAAGGATCCGGCATGGTCAGGGGCGCACCCGGATCCGGCCACCAGCGGCGTGGCCCCGTACCGCCTCTACAACATCGGAAACGAGCAGCCGGTGGAGCTGCTGCGCTATATCGAAGTGTTGGAGCAGTGCCTTGGCAAAAAGGCGCAAATGGAGCTGCTGCCATTGCAGCCCGGCGACGTGCCCGACACCGAGGCCGATGTGTCCGACCTGATTGCCAATGTGGGCTATCGCCCGGTGGTGCCAGTGGAGCAGGGCGTGGCCAATTTCGTGGCCTGGTATCGGGATTATCATCAAGTTTGATGGCGCATGAATTCGCCGGTATTTCCAGCAAAGGAATGACCATGGACGATGCCTGCATGCTTGATTGGCTGACGGCGGCGCTTCGCGGTGATGTCCGATTGTCGGCACTTGCGGCGATTGCGCCGGATCAACTGATTGTGTTCGCCAAGGATCAAGGAGTGTTGCCGCTGCTGGAATCACAGTTACGCGCAACCGGGCACTTTGCCAGCATCCCCCTATCGTTGCAGCAGGCATTGATTCCACATGTGCGCGAGGCCGTGGTGCAGGACTTGTTCCGCACCGGTGAGATGCGCAAGCTGGCTCCTGCATTGCAGGTCGCGGGTATTCGTGCATTGTTGTTGAAGGGCAATGCGGTAGCGCAGTGGTTGTATCCGGAGTCCTATTTGCGGCCCAGTTCGGATATTGACTTGCTGTTACCCGATCGCACCGACGCAGAACGTGCTGCGTGTGCAGCGCAGCCACTGGGCTATGCGCTTGCCTTTCATCCCGCCAGCAGCAACTTCGAAATGGTCGCGCGACGCGTGGTTGATGGCGTGAGCCACAGCGAGCTGGATTTACATTGCCGGCTGTTGAACTCGGCTGCGTACGCAGACATTTTTTCGTTTGATGAGTTATGGCAGGAATCCATCGCGTTGCCGGCACTGGGCGAGGGTTTGCGCGGTTTGTCGCCGCGCCACGCGCTGGCGCATGCTTGCTTGAATCGTGCGTTGGACATGCA
>NZ_CALMPC010000025.1:0-3579 GCF_937872235.1 uncultured Thermomonas sp. | reverse complement strand
GCCTCTTCCGCACTGGTACTGGAATGCGCTTTCAGGTAGGTGTTGTAGGCATCCAGATTGCCGCTGGGCGGGCGGTCGCCCTGCTGCACTTGCACAGGCAGCGGAGGCTGCAATTTGGCCTGCAGCGCTTGCGCCACTTGCCCCACGATTTGATCTTGCAGCGCAAATAAATCCTTGTAAGGGCGATCGAAACTGTCTGCCCATACGGTACTGCCATCGGCGGCTTTGATCAGACTGGCACTGATGCGCACGGTGTTGCCGGAACGCCGCACGCTGCCCTCCAACAAATATGACACACCCAATTTGAGGGCGATGGCCTGGCTGTCGTCTTTACTGTCACGGAACTGGAACGAGGAATTGCGCCCAATCACGCGCATGCCTTGCAAGCGCGTCAGCGCGATGATGAACCCCTCCGATAGACCATCGGAAAAATACTGCTGGTCGTTGTCGCCGCTTTCATTATCGAATGGCAACACCGCGATGGAGTTGTCGGTGGCAACCGCTGCTGCTTGCGTCGGCCGTTCGGCCTTGTGATCCACCAGTCGGTCGGTCAGCAACAGCACTACCGCGATGGCCAGCACACCGATGATGATTAAATCGATCTTGCGATGCGATTGATTGGCGCGTGCCTCCGGTTCGATGTCGCTTTCGCGCTTGATGCCTTCAGAGGTGAGTTCGAAAAACCATGAAAACGAAACCCACAGCGGGAAGCCAATGGCGCTGGCGATCAAGAACCAGCGGGTCGCCGCTGCCGGCGCACCCAATTCTGGGCCGAGCTGGGCAATTCCTTGGGCCAAGGCCCACACCGCACCGACGTACAAGACCACCGCACGCAATACGTTGCGACGCTTCAACTCTCCGATGAACTTGCCGACCATGCGATATCCGGATCCGTCCCCTGCGGTGATTGTTCCACACCAGACCGGCAAAACCCGTCCCAATGGCCAACAACCTTACCCGTCAACCGAGTTCAACGGAGACCGCGTCATTTGCAGGCCACGCCCGGTGCAGCTCAGTCGGCGTTGGGGCCACCGAAACTGGCGATGTCCTGTTCCAGCATGCTGGCGGTCACTGGCCCGGTGTATTTGCGCATCAGCTTGCCATCGGGTGCAATCAGCCAACTTGTGGGCAAGCCGCGTGGTGCGCCGAAATCCTTGGGCGGGCTGTACACATCAATCAGCGCGATGGGATAGGTTGTTGGATGGGCTTGCATGAAGGCCCGCAAATCATCGACGGTGTTGTCTTCGTAAGCCAGCCCAATCACCGCAATATGCGGGCGCATCGCCGCCAGCGCAGACAGCTCCGGCATTTCCTGCAGGCACGGCCCGCACCAGGTGGCCCAGTAATTGACGATGACCCATTTGCCACGCTGCTGGCCCAGGTCCCACGCTGCGCCACTCAACGTGGTGACGCGCAACGCTGGGTGCTGTGCATTTGCAATGGCCGGTTTCGCCACCGGTGCAGTCACGCTGGCAGGCTTAGGCCGGGTTGCCGCAGTCGCACTTTGGGTAGAGCCACTTTGTTGCGGCTGACAGGCCGTCAAACTCAGCAGCAATGCAGCCCCAAAGCCATACAAGCAGGCAATCTTCATCCTTCCCAAACCCCTTCGTACACGCTGGAAACACTTTGCTGCAACACGTCCTGCAAAGGCGTACGCAAATTCGCCAAGGTCATTGCCACTGCATTCCCCAGGGCATCTCCGGTGTGCGCAACCGCCGCTTCGGACAACGGCACGCGCAATTGCGCGGCTTCGTACAACTCCGCCAATTTGACATCCTGCAGGTCGCGCGCCAGCAACCAGTGGCCACTTTCGGTGCGCTGCAGCACATGAATCAGAGCCATTTTGCCTAAAAGTTCCTGCACCATGCTGTCGGTCAGGCTGGGTTCCAATTCGCGCAACTGCTCCCCCGATAACCCTTTGCCACTGGCACGTGCTTGCTGAAACCGGCCCAGCATTCGCAGCAAACCGAACAGTTCATGACCATGCGGCAGGCGCAGCTCTTTGGGTTGATAGCGAAACGCCGACATCGACGACGCAAACGACGCACCAAACAGGATCGACACCCAACTCAGGAAGATCCACAGCATGACGATGGGAATCAGCGCCACCGCGCCATAAATCTTCTGATAGGAATCGAAGCTGTCCAGATACAACCCCAACCCGGATTTCACGCATTCGAACAACAGCATCGACAACATGCCGCCCGCCAACGCATGCCGCCAGAGTACGGTGCGGTGCGGCACCAACTTGAACACCGCAGCAAATGCCAGCAGCTCAATCGCCATCGGCGCCAGCCGCAGCATCAGCGCTTCCAACCAACGCCCCGCCAGGGTTTCAAAAATGGCCAGTGCAAACAGCCGCGTGGATAGCGCCAAACTGGTGGCTGCAACCAGGGTCCCCAAGGTCAGTACCGTCCAATACACCAAGAACCGGCCGATTTTCGGGCGCACCGTGGGCACCCGCCAGATACGGTTGAAAATTGACTCCACACTGTTCAACGTGACCAGCAACGAGATGATCAGGGCCAGTGCGCCCGCGGTGGTCAATTTGCTGGTATTGGCAGAAAAATCAGTCAGATAGCCGGAAATCGCCTGCGCCGCGCGCGGCACGAAGTTGGCCAAAATATAGTCACTGAGCTTGACACTCCAGGCATCGAAAACCGGGAACGCCGACAGCACACCAAACACCACCATCGCCAACGGTGCCAATGCAAAGGCGGTGGTGTACGACAGCGCGCCGGATGCCTCGAACAGGCGATCGCCCAAAAACCGTTTGAGCACGAATCGGCCAAAACTGCTGGCCCGCGCCGGGTCGCGCAGGCGCTCGCTCCATCGATACAGGGAATCAAGAGGTTCCATCCGCGCAAGACTAACCGATGCCACGATGGCACCGCATGCCCTATCCTGCGCACTTGCCCACTCAAGCGCATGCCCATGCCCGAAATTTTGGTGTTGTATTACAGCCGCGGTGGCTCGGTGGCACGGCTGGCGCGCCAGATTGCACGCGGCGTTGGCGAAGTGAGCGGCATGCAAGCACGCCTGCGCAGCTTGCCGCCGGTCGCGCCAATCACCCAAACCGCCGCCCCACCGGAACCCGAAGACGGCGCGCCGTATGTGGACAAACACGATTTGACCGAATGCGCCGGCCTGCTGCTGGGCAGCCCGACCCGGTTTGGCAATATGGCCGCACCGGTCAAATATTTTGTGGATACGCTGGGTGCCGAATGGGCCAGTGGAGCCCTGGTAGGCAAGCCCGCTGCGGTGTTCACCTCCACCGCGACGATGCACGGCGGGCAGGAGTCGACCTTGCTGACCATGCTGGTGCCCTTGCTGCACCACGGCTGCGTGATTGCCGGCATTCCGTTTACCGAAAGCGCGCTCAATACCACCCGCAGCGGCGGCACGCCGTATGGCGCCAGCCATGTGGCGGGGGTAGCAGACACCCCCGAGCTGAGTGAAGACGAAGCCCAGCTTGCGCGCGCACTGGGGCGCCGGGTGGCCGCGCTGGCCAAGCGGTTGCAGCCATGACCAGCGCACGCTATCTGGCCACCGCACTACTGGCGTTGGCGGCGATGTACG
>NZ_CALMPC010000024.1:0-1519 GCF_937872235.1 uncultured Thermomonas sp. | reverse complement strand
TGCGCTACTACGCCCTGCAAGCACGCGAGCATTTCGCCCCGATGGCCCTGCCCGGCCCCACTGGCGAAGCCAATTCGCTGCAATTGGCCGGGCGCGGCGTGTTTGTCTGCATCAGTCCGTGGAACTTCCCACTGGCGATCTTCCTCGGCCAAATCGCGGCCGCCTTGGCCGCTGGCAATAGCGTGATCGCCAAGCCCGCCGAACAGACCAATTTGATTGGCTATGCCGCAGTGAAGCTGTTGCACGAAGCCGGCATTCCGCAGGATGTGCTGCAGTACCTGCCCGGCGATGGCGCCACCGTGGGCGCGGCCTTGACCCGTGATCCGCGCGTGGCCGGCGTCTGCTTCACCGGCTCGACTGAAACCGCACGCCTGATCAACCGCGCCTTGGCCAGCCGCGATGCCGGCCCGATTGCCACGCTGATTGCCGAAACCGGCGGCCAGAACGCGATGATTGCCGATAGCTCCTCGCTGCCGGAGCAGGTGGTGAAAGACGCCCTGGGCTCGGCCTTCACCTCCGCCGGTCAACGCTGCTCGGCCGCGCGCGTGCTGCTGGTGCAAGACGATATCGCCGACAAGGTCATTGGCATGTTGGCCGGCGCGATGGCCGAACTGTCCATCGGCGACCCCGGCCTGCCGTCCACCGATGTGGGCCCGGTGATCGACGAGGATGCCAAAGCCATTCTGGTGGAGCACGCCAAGCGCATGGATGTGGAGGCCAAGCCTATCGCCAAAGCCACGCTGGGTGAGGCATGCGAGCACGGCACCTTCTTCGCGCCGGCTGCCTGGGAACTACACGCCATCGCCCAATTGGATCGCGAAAAATTCGGCCCGGCCCTGCATGTGGTGCGCTGGAAAGCCGACGAACTCGATACCGTGATCGACACCATCAACGCCACCGGCTACGGCCTGACACTGGGCATCCATTCGCGCATCGATGCCACCATCGAGCGCATCGTGTCGCGCGCCAAAGTCGGCAATATCTACGTCAACCGCAACCAGATTGGCGCGGTGGTCGGCGTGCAACCTTTCGGCGGCCAAGGTCTGTCCGGCACCGGCCCCAAGGCCGGCGGCCCGCACTACCTGCCGCGCTTTGCCACCGAAAAAACCGTCACCATCAACACCACCGCTGCAGGCGGCAATGCTTCGTTGCTGACGCTGGGCGACTGAGCCGCAAGCCGCCGGGAAGGGCAGGGATTCGCGTAGCCGCATGTCGAGCGGCGTAGTGAATCTCCGCCCTGCCCGGTGACTTGGTGCAGCCGCATGTCGAGCGACGTAGCGAGCTCCTCGCATACCGCCCAACGACAAAAAACCCCGCACAAGGCGGGGCTTTTTGTTGGCGCGATGTTGCGTGGCTCAGTAGCGGTATTGCATCGACACGCCAAACAGATTGGCATGACCAGCGTACGTACCGACCAAGGTTGACGTGTTGCCCGAAGCGATATCCACCGGCAGATTGATGGTGGGGCTCTTGATGGTGATGTGCTGGTAGCCGGCATCCAGTGACAGGTTGTCACTCA
>NZ_CALMPC010000023.1:0-22402 GCF_937872235.1 uncultured Thermomonas sp. | reverse complement strand
GGTCAGGCCGATATCGTCCAGCCCATTGAGCAGGCAATGTTTGCGGAAGGCATCGACGGCAAAGGTATGCGCCACACCCTCCGGGCGGGTGACGGTTTGTGCGTCCAGATCAATGTGCAACGTATAGCCTTCGCTGGCGTCGCATTGGGTAAACAGGGTGTCGATGGCGGCTTTGTCCAGCACGATGGGCAGCAGGCCATTTTTGAAACTGTTGTTATAAAAAATATCGGCAAAACTGGGCGCGAGGATGGCGCGAAACCCATATTCGGCTAATGCCCACGGGGCGTGTTCGCGGCTGGAACCGCAGCCGAAGTTTTCCCGCGCCAGTAATACGCTGGCGCCTTGGTAGCGCGGCGCATTCAGCACAAAATCGGGGTTCAGCGGGCGGGTGCTGCAATCCTGCCCGGGCTGGCCCTCATCCAGATAGCGCCACGGATCGAACAGATTGGGGCCAAACCCCGTGCGTTTGATCGACTTCAAGAATTGTTTGGGGATGATCTGGTCGGTATCCACATTGGCACGATCCAGCGGTACCACCATGCCGGTGTGTTGGGTAAACGGTGTCATTGCAGGTCTCGCACGTCGATAAAGTGGCCGGCAATCGCGGCGGCGGCGGCCATTGCCGGGCTGACCAGATGGGTGCGGCCGCCGTTGCCTTGGCGGCCTTCGAAATTGCGGTTGGACGTGGATGCGCAGTGCTCGCCGGCTTGCAGGCGGTCGGGGTTCATCGCCAAGCACATCGAGCACCCCGGCTCGCGCCATTCAAACCCGGCATCGATAAAAATCTTGTCCAGTCCTTCGCGCTCGGCCTGCGCTTTCACCAAACCGGAGCCCGGCACCACCAAGGCTTGTTTGATGGAGGCTGCCACTTTGCGGCCGTTGGCAACCGCGGCGGCGGCGCGCAAATCCTCGATGCGGGCATTGGTGCACGAGCCAATGAACACGCGGTCCAGCTTGATCGAGGTGATCGCCTGATTGGCGGCCAGCCCCATGTAGTGCAAGGCACGCGTGATGGCTTCGCGCTTGGTGGGGTTGGCCTCTTGCGCCGGATCGGGCAGGGTTTGATCGACCGCCAGCACCATTTCCGGCGAGGTGCCCCAACTGACTTGCGGGCGAATGTCTTCGGCACGCAGAGTCAGCTCGCGATCGAACACCGCATCCGCATCGCTGACCAGACTGCGCCATTGCGCAGCAGCGTGTTCAAACTGTTCTCCCTTGGGTGCAAACGGGCGGCCGCGCACATAGTCGATGGTCGTCTCGTCCACCGCCACCATGCCCACCCGCGCACCGGCTTCAATCGCCATGTTGCACAGGGTCATGCGGCCTTCCATCGACAGCGCGCGCACCGCGCTGCCGGCAAATTCCAGCGCATGGCCATTGCCACCGGCGGTACCAATCTTGCCGATGATCGCCAGCACCATGTCCTTCGCGGTGACTCCAAGCGGCAACACGCCATCCACCGTCACCCGCAGGTTTTTCATTTTCTGCGCCACCAGACATTGGGTGGCTAGAACGTGTTCCACTTCAGACGTGCCGATGCCGTGCGCCAACGCACCAAACGCACCATGCGTGGAGGTGTGCGAATCACCGCAGACCACGGTCATGCCCGGCAGGGTGGCGCCCTGCTCGGGGCCCACCACATGCACGATGCCTTGCCGTGTATCGTTCATCTTGAATTCGAGGATGCCGAAATCGGCGCAGTTTTCGTCCAGTGTCTGCACTTGCAAACGCGATACGTCATCACTGATCGCCGCCAACCCACCGGCGCGCTCGACGCGGGTGGTGGGCACGTTGTGGTCGGGCGTGGCGATATTGGCCGCCACCCGCCACGGCTTGCGCCCGGCCAGCCGCAAGCCTTCAAACGCCTGCGGCGAGGTCACTTCATGCAGGATGTGGCGGTCGATATACAGCAGTGACGAGCCATCATCACGGCGCACCACTTCATGCATGTTCCACAGTTTGTCGTACAGGGTTTGGCCGGGCATGGTGCACCTTGGCAGCACAAGTCGGTGCCAGAGTGGCAGCTTTCCTTTCATCACTCAAATGGATATTTTTCATCCAATTGATTCCCATTAGGAATAGTGATGGAACTCGCTAATCTTGCTGCATTCCTTGCGGTGGCCGATGCCGGCGGGTTTTCCGCTGCGGCCGCCGCCCTGCACCTGACCCAGCCGGCGGTGAGCAAGCGCATTGCGCAGTTGGAATCCGAACTTGATGCCCGCCTGTTCGACCGCGTGGGCCGGCAAGTGCTACTCACCGAAGCCGGCCAACTGCTGCTGCCGCGTGCACGGCAATTACTGGGCGATGCCAACGATGCGCGGCGCGCCCTGCGCGAGCTCGAGCACGGCATTGGTGGCAGCCTGCGTTTGGTCAGCAGTCACCATATCGGCCTGCACCGGCTGCCACCGCTGCTGCGCAAGTTCAGCGCACGCTACCCGCAGGTGGCGTTGGAATTGCGCTTCATGGATTCCGAGCAGGCCTGGCACGAGGTGCTGCACGCCCGCGCCGAGTTGGCATTGACCACGCTGGGACCCACCGCATCGCCGTTGCAGGCCACGCCTGTCTGGCACGACCCGCTGCATTTTGTCGCTGCCCCAAGCCACCCATTGGCACAGCGCACACGCCTCAGCCTGAGCGATCTGTCCGCCCATCCTGCGGTGCTGGCCGACCCCGGCACCTTCACCCATCGCATCGTGGCCGATGCCTTTGCGGCGCGTGGCTTGCCGCTGCAATTGCGGATGACCACCCACTATCTGGAGACCATCAAAATGCTGGCCAGCGTCGGGCTGGCGTGGAGCGTGCTGCCACAAACCTTGCTGGATCGCAGCCTGCTGCGGCTGCCGGTGCAGGGCGTGGCGTTGTCGCGCCAATTGGGGTTGATCACCCATAGCGGGCGCACTCCATCAAAGGCGGCACAGGCGTTCACACGGCTGTTGCTGCAACAGGCAGAGCGCGGCTGAGTACCACCACAGGATAGCCGGGCCTGGATTGCCGTGGTCACCGGATTCCCATATTAAGTAAACCGCACAGTATGGTATAGTGTTGCATCTGCATTGAATCCATGGCCGCCATGAATACGCCTGCACCCGCTGGAAAGCCTGCCCCCCCGGGGCGCCCCAAGGACATGGCCAAACGTGCCTCGATTTTGACCGCCGCGTCCAAACTGTTTGTGCAACACGGCTACGGCGGGGTCAGCATGGATCAGATCGCCGCCGAGGCGGGCGTCTCCAAACTGACCGTATATAGCCATTACGGTGACAAGGACAGCCTGTTTGCGGCGGCGGTGCAGGCGCATTGCGAACGCGGCATGCCGACTGAATTGTTCATGCCGGCACCGAATGTACCGCTGCGCGTGCGACTCAGTGAAATCGCACATGCGTTTTTGGCGATGGTCATGACCCCGGAAGCGATTGCCGGTCATCGTGTGCTGTGTTCGCCGCATGTGGCCAGCAGCAATTTGCCGAAAATGATCTGGGACGCCGGCCCCAAGCGCATCAATGACGCATTCACCGCGCTGCTGATGCGCCGGATTGAGGCCGGCGAGCTGGAGATCAATGAACCGGCCCGTGCCGCCGGGCATTTCTTCACCTTGCTCAAAGGCGAGTTGCACGCGCAAGCCGTGTTGGGCAATTACTGCGGTGCCGGCAACACGCAAGATGGCAATCTGGATGCCCATATCGAGAGTGTGGTGGATCTGTTCCTGCGTGCTTATGCCAAAGCCTGAACACTGCCTTGCATTGCCATTGGTGGCGATGACTTCCGGCACTGCGTGCTGGTGTACCAACACGCTCACACTGCGCACCAGTCAAAGCCCTTGGCGCATTAAACTAAGCGGTTTCCAGTATCGGAATTCCCCCGTATGAACATCGACTTTACCCGTACCCGCGAAACCATGGTGGAACAACAAGTACGCCCTTGGGATGTGTTGGATGTCCGCGTGCTGGACACCATCGGCAAGCTGCCGCGTGAAGCTTTTGTGGCCGATGACCTTCGCAACTTGGCGTATGCCGATGTCGAACTGCCGCTGGGGCATGGCCAGGTGATGATGAAGCCGGTATTGGAAGGCCGCCTGCTGCAATCGCTGCAACCGCAGGCACATGAAAGCGTGTTGGAAATTGGCACCGGCAGCGGCTATCTGACGGCTTGTCTGGGGCAGTTGGCGCGCGAAGTGATCAGCATTGAATTGCATGCCGATCTGGCCGACGCCGCGCAGGCGCGCCTGGCCGCGCAAGCCATTGGCAATGTGCAGGTGCGCTGCGCCGATGTGCTGAGCTGGAACCCGGGCCGCAGCTTTGACGTGATATGTGTCACTGGTGCCATGGACAGTCTCCCGGCACGCTTCGTGGAATGGCTCAACCCGAATGGACGCATGTTTATCGTGCATGGCCAATCGCCAGTGATGGACGCAGTGCTGGTGCATCGCACGGTCAACGGCAGCCGTATTGAAACGTTGTTTGAAACCGACCTGTCCTATCTGGCCGGCGCAGCCCCTGCCCCAGCCTTCACCCTGTAAGCCCCGTCAAGGATCCCTCCTCATGTTGCGTCGCCCGCTCACCCTTGCCCTTGCCTTTGCCCTGCTGCCGATGGCGGCGCAGGCCGATGACCTGCTCCAGAGCTATCAGAATGCGCGCAACAGCGATCCCCAATACGCGGCCGCAGAGGCCAACCGCTTGGTCACCGCTGAACGCCCGGTGCAAGCGCGGGCGGCGCTACTGCCCAATATCGGTGGCAGCATCGGCGCCAACCGTGTCGATCACGGCGTCGGCGGCGTACGCACCGGCTCGTGGGGCATCAACATGCAGCAGTCGCTGTTCAATTTCGGCAGCTATAAAGCATTGGAGGGCGCCAAGTCACTCGATCGCGCCGGTGGTTTTACGCTGCAAGCCGCGGGCCAAACCCTGATCACCCGTACTTCGGCAGCGTACTTCAATGTGCTGGTGCAGCTGGAAACCCTGAGCGCTGCCGAAGCAGCAGAAACCGCACTGAAGAAGCAATTTGATTTCGCCAGCAAGCGTTTGGAAGTGGGCCTGGCCCCGATCACCGACGTGTATGAAGCCCGCGCCCAGTACGACGGCGCACGTGCCAACACCCTGCTGGCCCGCAATGCCGCGCAGGATGCCTATCAGGCATTGCTGGAAATCACCCATGCCGCAGCGGGCAACCTCAAGGGCCTGCCAGACGACTTCAAGCCTGCGCTGTCCAGCGACAAGAACGTGGATGCCTGGGTAGCCAATGCCTTGGCCAACAACCCCACCTTGAAAGCACAACAAGCCAGTCTGGATGCCGCTGAATCTTCGGTGGCCACCGCACGTGCCGGACATCTGCCCACGCTTGGCCTGCAAGCCTCGTATGGCAAAGCCATCACCGGCCTGTATGACCCGGCGTTCATCGGCGCCAACAAGGCCTCCACCAGCGTGGGCCTGACCTTGAACATACCGATTTTTTCGGGCATGGCAACGCAATCGAATATCCGCAGCGCTTTGGCGCAACGCGACGCAGCGGCCGATGCCGTGGAGCAAACCAAGCGCGCGGTCGAGCGCAGCACCCGTAGCGCCTACCAGACCATGGTGGCCGGCATCAGCCAAGTCGAGGCACTGCATTCCTCGCTGCTGTCCGCACAAAAGGCGTATGACGCATCGCAAGTGGGCCTGGAAGTAGGCACCCGCACCGTGCTGGATGTGTTGAACAACCAGCGCACCTTGTTCAGCGCGCAACAGGCCTATGCGCAGGCCAAGTACAACTTCCTGCAAAGCCGTCTGTTGCTGGAACAATCCGCAGGTGATTTGAATGTCAACGATGTGGAAGACATCAACCGCTTGCTGACCACCGACAAGGCCATCGACAAGAGTCTGGCCGGCGGCTGATCCGTAAAGACGGGTTCACGCTCACGCCGATGCCGCTGGTGGCAGCATCGGCTCGATCAAGGTCAGGGTGCGGGCCAGTGCGCCACGCCCACCCTCCAACAGGTGCGCGGCATGCATTGCGAGTGCCTGTCTGGCTGCTGCATCATCAAACAACTCGCGCAACGCCGTTGCCAGCGAAGCGGCATCGGCCACCAGGCGCATTGCCTGCGCCTCGCGCAGACGCCGCGCGATATCCACAAAATTATGCAGATGCGGCCCGCTCAGAATCGCGGTGCCGGTGGCGGCAGGTTCCAGCAAATTATGCCCGCCGATGTCTTGCAGGCTGCCGCCCACAAACGCGATCTGCGCACAGGCGTAAAACGCCAGCAGCTCACCCAAGGTATCGATCACGAACACATCCGTATCTGCCGATGGCCAGTGTTGCTGCGAACGCGTCATCACCTTCAAGCCTGTATCAGCAATGCGTTGCTGCACCGCACGAAAGCGCTCCGGATGCCGCGGCGCCCACAACAGCAAAGCATCAGGATGGCTGCGACGCAGCGCCAGATGTGCCTCCAGCACCGACTGTTCTTCGTCCTCATGGGTGCTGGCGGCAATCCACACCGGTCGTTTGGCGCCTGATGCCGCAGCAAACTCCAATTCGAACGCAGCCGTTTGTACCGGTGCCATGTCGAACTTGAGATTGCCCGTTACCTGCACACTGGCCGGCCGCGCACCAAGCTCCAGGAATCGACGGGCATCATCCCCCGATTGTGCCGCCACCAGCCCCACGCTGGCCAAGGCGCGCCGGATCAATGGGCCCAGCACCCGATAACCTCGCAATGATCGCGCCGACAAGCGTGCATTGAGGATTTGGGTCGGGATGTTGCGATCCCGGCACGCAAATAACAGATTCGGCCACAGCTCGGTTTCCACGATCAGCGCCAACACCGGGCGAAAGTGATCCAAAAACCGCCCCACCGCACCAGGCAAGTCATACGGCAAATACACATGCGCCACGCTATCGCCCCACAGCGCACGCGCACGCGCCGAGCCAGTGGGGGTAATCGTGGTCACCACCAATTGCAGATCCGGGCGCAATGCGCGCAACCGTGCAACCAAAGGTGCGGCCAGGTTGACCTCGCCCACCGATACTGCATGCAACCACAACGGGGCTGGCGTGCGGGGATCGGCATAACTGGCGTAGCGCTCGTCCCAGCGCTGGAAATAGGCACGCTGACGGAACCCGCGCCAGATCAGGTGATACAAGGTGATGGGCAATAACAGATACAACGCAGCCGAATACAGACCACGCAGTACCCGCTCAATGAGATCGGTCCGCATGCCGACAGGATAGCGAAGCCGCGGCGCCGGGTAGAATCCTTGCATGTCTGCAAGTACAGAAACACCCCCCGGCATTGCCCCCCCATTGGCCCCAAAGCACTGGCCGGTGTGGCTGGGCGTGGGCTGTTGCGTCCTGTTGGCGCGCCTGCCGTGGCCCTTGCAACGCGCGCTGGGCAAAGCACTTGGGCCGTTGCTGGGGGTACTGTCGCGCAGCCGCCGGCAAGTGGCGGCACGCAATATCGCGCTGTGCTTTCCCGAACTGTCCGCCGGCGAGCAAGCCCAATTGCTGCGTGAAAGTTTTCAGCAGCTGGGCATTGGGCTGTTCGAATTTGCGCGGGCGTGGTGGGGTTCGGTGGCACCGATGCAAGGCACGACGCAAGTGGAGGGACTGCAACATCTTGCCGCCGCGCAGGCCGGTGGGCGTGGTGTCATCATCATTTCCGGGCATTTTGTGACCTTGGAAATGGCGGCGCGCCTGATGTGTGCGCACGCGCCCTTGGCAGGCATGTATCGCCCGCATGACACCGGCCCGATGGAATGGGCAGTGCGGCGTGGCCGCATGCGCTACGCCAGCGCGATGTTTACCCGCGAAGAATTACGCCCCGCACTGCGCCACCTCAAGCAAGGCGGGTTGCTGTGGTTTGCCCCCGATCAGGACACTCGCCGTGGCGACAGCGTGTATGTGCCGTTTTTCGGGCAAACCGCGTATAGCCTGACCTCCACCCATCAACTGGCGCGGTTGTCGGGCGCGGCGGTATTGGGATTTGCCCACATCCGTAATGCCGATGGCAGTTATCGATTGCGGCTGACCCCGGCATTGACCGACTTTCCATCACCCGATGCCAGCGCCGATACCGCGCGGGTAATGGCCTTGATCGAAACCATGATTCGCACGGTACCCACCCAATATTTGTGGATCCATCGGCGTTTCAAACGCCAACCCGGTCAGCCAGACAACACGGTGTATCAGTAAATCGGCAGCTCACCGGGTGGCCGTGTCTTGAACCTGCGATGCACCCACAAATACTGTTCGGGTGCAGCTTGCAAGGACTCGCCAATCCACTGCATGTAACGCGCGGCGGTGGCGGTGTCATCGCTGCTGGGCCAATCCGGCCATGCCGGTGTCAGCGTGATCTGCTGCACGCCTTGCGCATCCCGCTGCGCCCATAGCAGCAGCACGCGCCCACCACACCGTTGCAGCACGCCGCCAATCGCTCCCAAGGTGGCCGCTTGCACGCCTAGAAACGGAACGAACACGGTGCGACGGGCAGCGTTTTGATCGGGCACGTAAAACACCGCCTTGCCGGCGCGTACTTGCGCCGCAAACCCGGCGATGTCTTTTTTGTCGAAGACCTGCCCGGCGTAGCGCTCGCGCGCCTGCGCGATTGCGCTTTCAATGGCAGGATTATTGTGCCGCCGCACCAGGATCGGCATCGGCTGCCCCATTGCATCGGCCACATGCCGCATCGCCAGTTCGATCCCGTCATAATGCGCGCCCACCACCACCACGCCGCGTCCTTCGGCCAGTGCAGCGTGCAGATGCACAAGCCCGCTGATGTGCGCGCCGCCAGCCAGTTGCTCGCGGCTGGCAAACCACGCGCACAAGGTTTCCAATGCACCGGTGGCATTGGAGCGCAGCGTCCGTTGCAACAGCGCACGGTGTGCAGCGGCATCCCACTGCGGAAAGCACAATGCCAGGTTGATCGACGCGATCCGCCGCCGACGGGTATTCACCCAAGGTAGCCGCACCAACCCATGCGCCAGTCGCGCACGCGCCGGCGGCGATAAGCCGGCTACCTTGCGCCCCAGCCAGACAAATCCTCGCGCCAGCCACTGTGCCATGCGGTACTGCTCAGTCGCTGTCGCGGCCAAGCAAACTGCCGGCATACAGCGCTGCCAGCAGCAACAGCACACTGCCCCAAAACGTGGAGTACGCGGCCAGATGGGTATTGAGCGGGAACACACTGACCGCCAATGCCAGCATCGCCGGGCGTGCGCGGGTGCGTGCTGCGGCATCGGCAAACCGCCACGCCCGCAATGCAAGTGCGGCGCCGGCCAACCAAATCATGAACCCCACCAACCCGGTTTCGGACAACACTTCCAGCACAATCTGGTGGGCATGCAGCGCAACGCCAGTTCCCCATGCCGCCACTACGCCAGGCTGGGGGTCGCAGCCGGGGAAGGCATCACGAAACCCGCGCACACCCACACCATTGATGGGATGTTCGCGCAGCATGCACACCGCTGCCGACCAAATCCGTCCGCGCCCGGTCAATGCGGCATCCACGCCTTGTTCGTTGGCCGACAACGCCTGTGCGGTCAATTGCATGCGCCCGCGCACTTGCGGCGAAACAACGGTTGCCAACGTCATGGCTAATGCGCCGGCGGCGAACAGCAGGCCCAAACGCTTCCAACCCAAGGCACGCCAACCGGTCCACAACATCACCAGTGCATAAGTGATCCATGACGCCCTTGAGCCAGCCAAAATGATCACCAAGCCAATACCCAACGCCGCCAGCAGCCAGCCTGCCCGCCCAAATTTGCGCCACGCCAGATCCAGCGCAAACGGCGACAGGCTGGCCAGCAAGATTCCCAATTTGAGATTGCACGGCCCAAGCACGCCACCCAGGCGATCGGCCACCACCGTGGAACCTGCGCACATGCTGTGCCCGGTCAGCGCAATACGTGCATGATCCAGTAACCAAAACACGGGGCTATGGCCGATAGCCGCTTCCATCAAGGCATCCAGCGTCCACAGCAAGGCGATGACACCCAACCCGGTGAACGTTTTACGCCAGCCGCGCTGGGTATCCACCGCTGCGGCCACCAGCCATAAAAAAGGCAGGTAACGCAAATCAATCAACACTTCCCGAAGTGAGCGCCACGTATCCACCGCATCCAGCGCCGACACCAATTCCGGCAGCCAATATGTAAAAAACAGCACGCTGGTCAGTGCCCACGCCGGCCCACTGAGCAGCCGCGTACCGCCACGAAACCGCTGCACCAGCAACGTGGCCAGCCCGGTCAGCGCACCCAGCACCAGTAACAATTCTGCAAACCCGTGCAGTGGCCACAGTGCAACAAACGCCAACACCCACGCTGGCGCCCAGCGCAGCAGTTTTGGCGCACTTGCCGCAGGTGATGGTGACACCGCACTCATACGTCCATGATTTCCTGATACAGCGCCAATGTCGCCTCCTGCATCGCATCCAATGTGTAGGGCATCGTAACCGGCAACGTGGGTAACTGCGCCAACAGCATGCCTGCACGCCGTGCCATCTCGCTCATTTCAAAGGCTGGCACGGCCCCCTGCGGGAATAGCTGACGCAGCAACTCACCCACGCCGCCGTGATCCCAGCCCACCACCGGCCGCCCCACCGCCAGCGCTTCCAGCACGGTGCGTCCCAACGCCTCGGGCTTGCGTGACAGCTGCAACACCAGATCGCAGGCGGCATACGCCTCGCGCATCGCATCGGTGGGCGCGGTGATCGCCAGCGCATCGGTCACCTGTGCCACCTGTGCCAACTGTTCCAGCTCACGCAGATACGCCGCGCGCCCTGCTTGCTGCGCACCTGGCATCCACAGGCGTGCATCCAAGCCACTGGCGCGCAGTTGCGTCAGCAGTGCAATCGCATCGGCATGGCCTTTCAAGCGGGTGCCGCGCCCGGGCAGAAGCAGCAGCGGCCCGTTGCCTGCCAACTGCGGATAGAGTTGGGCAATGCGCGCGCGCGCCGCCGTATCCGGCATTGGCGCAGGTGCGAATGCGTGTGGGTCAATGCCACGCGGAATGACCCGCAGACGCGTCGGATCGGTCTGTGGATAGTGTTGCAGGAGATAGTCGCGCACCGTATTCGACACGCAAATCACGCGCTCGCCACGCGTCATGATCGCGCTGTAGCGGGACACGGAATTCAGCCCATGCGCGGTGGTGATGAAATGCGGCTGCTGCGCCGCCGGCAGTGTGCGCAGCGCCCACCATGCCAGCCATGCCGGCAGCCGCGAACGCGCATGCACGATGTCGGCCTGCGCGCACAGCCGCCGCAATGCAGGCAAATGATGCAGCACCCAAGGTGACTTGCGGCCAATCGCCAACGGCGCATGCTCGGCACCGATGGCATCCAGCTGCGGCAGCATGCGGCCACCGGCAGACACCACGATGGCGCGATGCCCCGCGCCCACCAAGGTCGCGGCGACTTCCAGGGCGGAACGCTCAACGCCGCCGGCATCGAGCGCCGGCAGCAGTTGCATGACGGTCAGGCGGCGCATCGCGCCTGCTCGCTCAGTCAACCAGGATGTAGATATTGCCGCAGTACGGACACTGGCTTTGCCCGCCATCTTCCACGATGGACAGATACACGCGCGGGTGTTCGTTCCACACCGCATGCGCGGGCAATGGGCAACTCAGCGGCAGGTCGGCGCGATGCACCTCGTGGCGCTGCTGCGGCTTGGCGGTGGTGGATGGGGTGCGGGCGGACTCGGCCATAGTGAGACAAACGTTGCGGGAACCGCGCCAGTTTAGCAGCGCGTCACCGGCAACACTCAGGCGGGCAGCGCAAACAGCAACACCTCGCTGGTGGCCGCCCCGCCGCGCAGGGTCAGTGCACCAGTTTCTTCAACAAACCCCAAGGCATCGCCAGCCACCAGGCTGCGGTTATCCAGCGTGATTTCACCGCTGGCCACATGCAGCCAATACCGCTTGGAAACCTCCAGCACGACCTCCAGCACATCGCCCGGCTGCAAGTGCGCGATGGCCAATGTGGTTTGCTGACGAATGGCGATAGTCCCTGCCACGCCTTCAGGCGAGGCTACCACGCACCAGCGCCCACGCCGCGCATCCAGCGGGAAGTGTTTTTGATCGTAGGCGGGCTGATGGTTGAGCCGCTCCGGCTGAATCCAGAGTTGCAGGAAATGCACCGGCTCGGTTTGCGAGGCGTTGTATTCGCTGTGCTCGATGCCATGCCCGGCGCTCATCCACTGCACATCACCGGCGCGAATCACGCCACTGTGGCCGGCGCTGTCTTGATGCGCCAGCGCACCTTGCAACACCACGCTGATGATTTCCATATTGGCGTGCCGGTGCGGCGCAAAGCCGCCACCGGGGGCCACGGTATCGTCATTGATCACCCGCAATACACCGAAGCCCATCCACGCCGGGTCGTAGTAATGCCCAAACGAAAACGTGTGCCGGCTATGCAGCCAATCCAGCGCAACCTCGCCGCGTGATACGGACGGGCGTTCGATGATCACGGCTTCACCTTACTTTGCGGTCGTTGCCGCATCGGCCAACATGCCTTCGGTGGTGATGCGCAAATGCACCTCGTCGCTGACATTGGGGGCATACGCACCCACACCGAAATCGCTGCGTTTGATGCTGGCGGTGGCGGTAAACCCAATCGCCTGTTTGCCTGCCATCGGGTGTTTACCCGCACCATTCATGGTCACCGCCAAGGTCACCGGCTTGCTGATGTCCTTGATGGTCAGATTGCCGACCACGGTGAACTTGTTGAGCCCCGCAGGCTTGACGGAAGTACTTTTGAAACTGGCCATGGGGAATTTGGCCGCATCAAAAAAATCTGCGCTTTGCAGGTGCTTGTCCAATTGCGGCACGAATGTGTCGATCTGCATGATCGGGAAGCTCACTGCCACGCTGGACTTGGCGACGTTTGCGGCATCAAACACCAGTGCCCCTTCACTGATGCGAAATTCAGCGGTTGGCTGCGAGAACCCGAAATGCGTCCACTGCGCCAATACATTGGTGTGGCTAGGATCAAGCGTGTATGTCCCGGATACCGGCTTCAGTGCGACCACCGCCGTGGTGGCAACCTTGCTGGCAGGTGCTGCCACAGCCATCGGCTGGGCAAAGGTCAACACACCAGCAACCAGCGCAGCGGACAATAACAGGGGGCGAATCTTGTTCATGATGAGCTCCAGATGAGGACACAACAACCGAGGGATCACGCGATCTGGCAGGCTTCGTCGAAGCCCAAACGCGGCGAACGCGGGAAAATGCTGGCGGGGTCGCCGTGGCCCAGATTGACCAGAATATTGGAACGGATCGTGGTTCCCGTGAAGAACGCCGCATCCACCTTGGCATTGTCGAAGCCGGTCATCGGTCCGCAGTCCAGGCCTAATGAGCGCGCAGCCAGAATCAAATATGCGGTCTGCAACGCACTGCTGCGCATCGCCACCCATGCCAGATTGGCCTCGTCACGATGTTCGAACCACGGCTTGGCATCGGTATGCGGAAACAGCACCGGCAGTTTGTCGAAGAAGCGCATGTCATAGCCAATGATCGCCACCACCGGTGCGGCCATCGTCTTCTTGTAATTGCCCTCGGACAGCGCCGGCCCCAGCTTGGCCTTGGCGGCATCGGACTTCACGAACACGATGCGCGCCGGGGTGGTATTGGCCTCGGTAGGGCCAAATTTCAGCAAGTCATACAGCTGCTGCAAGGTGGCGTCGGAGATGTCACCACTGAATGCGTTGTAAGTACGCGCGGTACGAAACAACTGGTCGAGGGCGGCATCGTTCAGGGGCTGGCTCATGGCATGCTCTGCGGGATGAAAGGGAATGACGCACAGTGTATAGTTCCACTGGAGCAAGTAAATGGCATATTCGGAACGAATTAATACGAATTATGCAACAATCAATAACTCAGACCAATGCCCTGGCTTGTACGGCTTTCCACGACGGCCGTGCCGGCAATGCACGGCAGGCGCTGGCCTTGGCCCACGCCCTGACCCTGCACGCCACCGAACTCGTGTTGCAACCGCGTGCGCCGTGGCGCTGGCTGGCCCCACGCGTACTGCCGGGGGCGCAGCACGGCTTGGGGCCGGCCTTTCACGCCCGCTCTCAGGTAGCGCCGCAGCTGGCAATCGGCTGTGGCCGGCAAGCGGCACTGGCCACCCGCCTGCTCCGCACCCGCGGCGCGCAAGCCGTGCAGATTCTCAACCCGCGGATTGATCCCGCGCATTGGGACATCGTGATCACGCCCCAGCATGACCGCCTCGTGGGCAGCAATGTCGTGCACACGCTGGGCAGCCTGCATCCGGTGGATGACGATTGGCTGCTACGCGCAATTTCCGTATTTCCCAACCTCGCCATGCTGCCCACCCCGCATAGCGTGTTGCTGGTGGGTGGGCCGACCCGAGCGGCGGCGCTGGACGATGCCGGTTTTAGCGCGCTGCTGCAACAACTCAGCGCACGCGCACGCGCCGAAGGCGGAAGTTTCAGCGCGATTGCCTCACGCCGCACCCCCGCCGCTTGGCGCGCCGCCATGGGTGCGGTGGATGTGCGCGTGCCCGGCCTGCGTTGGCGCGACACCGGCGACGGCGCCAACCCGTATGCCGGACTACTGGCCAATGCCGACCGTCTGATCTGCACCCCCGATTCGGTGAATATGCTCAGCGAAGCAGCGGCCACCCATGCGCCCCTGTTCGTGTGGCAACTCAAGCGCGTGCAGGGCCGCAATCGGTGCTTTATCGACAGCTTGCTCAACACCGGCCGTGTACGGGCGCTGGATGAGGCGATGACCGAATTCGCTGCCACCCCCCTGCGCGAGACCGCGCGGATTGCGGCAACAATCAGACAGCGGTTGCAAATCAATCCCTAGCCCACTTGCACGGCGCTCTCAGCCACCCAACACGTGCACGACCTCGGCCCGAATCACCGCACAGGCGTGCGTGATCGCATCGTTGCGCAGCGCGCGGCGCTGGCGACGATCCAGGGTGCAACGCAGGCCCGCATCCAGGAGTACGGCATGCGCTTGCAGCAAGGCGGCGGCGCTGCCTGCAGCCAAGCAATGCGCGGCCTGGGCCGCACCCAGCAAGGCGGCGGTGGCGCGCGGCCGCAGCAAGGCAGGCTGTTTGTTTGCATCCCGCAGCACCAGCCATTGCAGCAGGAATTCCAGATCCACCAAACCGCCTTCGCCTTGCTTGAGGTCGAGCATCGCGGCATCGCTGCGGTCGAGTTCTGCACGCATCCTGGCACGCATCAAACGCACATCTTCGGCAAGTTTTCCGGCATCGCGGGGTTGCGCCAACACGTCATCGCGAATCTGCTCGAAATCGGCAAGCAGCGCTGCATCACCGGCAACGCCGCGTGCGCGCACCAAGGCTTGATGTTCCCACGTCCAGGCGCGATGGCGCTGGTAGTCGGCATAGCTGGACAGGCTGGAGACCAGCAGGCCCTTGGCACCATCCGGGCGCAGCCGCACATCCACATCGAACAAACGCCCCGCGCCGGTGCGCGCACCCAGCAAGGCCACCATTTTCTGCCCCAAGCGCGCATACCAGCGCGGCGCATCCAACGCACGCGTGCCGTCGGACACCGCATCGATCGGCGCATCAAACAAGAACACCAGATCCAGATCCGAGCCAAAGCCCAGCTCTTCACCCCCCAAGGTGCCATAGCCCAATACCGCAAACCGGCCACCAGCAATGACCCCATGCGCCGCGCGCAACTCGGCATTGGCCAGCTGCAACACGCACGCCACCACCGCATCGGCCAACCACGCCAAGCGCTGCGCACACTCGGCAGCGTCGATGCGCGCATCCAGCAGGGCAAGCGCAAAGCGGAAACTCAGGGCTTGCCGCAGCTCATTAAGTGCATCCAGCGACGCCTCCACATCGTCCTCGCGCAGCACCGCCACACATTGCGCGCGCATGCCGGCGCGATCAGGCAATTCACTGCCCACACGCACATCCAATAATTCATCCAGCAACAAGGGGTAGGCGGCCAAGCGCTCACCCAACAGCGCACTCCGCGCCAACACATCCACCAGCCGCGTCAACGCCGCCGGCTGTTCATCCAGCAACGCCAGATAACTGGCCCGCCGCAGCAGGGTGTGCAGCAGCGGCAAGACCCGCCGCAACACGGCATCGGGCTGGGCGCAACCGGCTGCCTGTTGCAACAGTGCAGGCAACACCCGGTCCAGCCGCGCACGCGCCGCATCGGACAACTCACGCACCCCCGGCGCACGCGCGAAATCACATAGGCTGGCGTGCAGCGCCGCCGGTTCGGCAAAGCCTGCGGCCTCCAGTTGCGCGGCTTCACCATGCTCGGGCAGGGCGCGCCAGTACAGTGCCAAGGTGTCGCTGTCATGACTGCGGCGGCGGCGCGGCGCCAGCAATGCCGAAAACTCCTCGGCAACCCGTGCCCGCCACTGCGCAAGCTCCGCGTGCAGGGCAGCCCAGTTTGGATAGCGCAGCCCCAGCGCCAAGCGTGCCCGTAGAACCGCATCCTCCGGCAGCGCATAGGTCTGTGCATCGGCCAACATTTGCAGGCGGTTTTCCAGTGTCCGCAAATAGCGATACGCCTGGGTAAGCGCGGCGGCGGCCTGCGATTCGATGTGCCCGGCTGCTTCCAGTGCGGCAAGTGCAGTCAGCAGCGAGCGACTGCGCAACGCCGGCTCGCGGCCACCCCGAATCAACTGCAGCGCCTGCGCCAGAAATTCGATTTCACGAATACCACCCGGCCCGCGCTTGATGTCATCGGCCATGTCCTTGCGCGTCACTTCGGCGGCAATCAGCGCCTTCATCGCACGCAACCCATCCAGCGCGCCGTAGTCCAGATAACGCCGATACACGAACGGCCGCAATGTTTCGAGAAAGCGCGCGCCGGCCTGCAAATCACCCGCCACACAGCGCGCCTTCTGCCACGCATAGCGCTCCCAGTCACGGCCCTCGCGCTGGAAATACAATTCCATCGCCGCAAACGACAATGCCACCCGCCCGGCATTGCCGAACGGCCGCAAGCGCAAATCCACGCGGTGACAAAAACCATCGGCCGTGACGTCATCCAACAACCTGGCCAACTGCTGGCCCAGCCGCGCAAAATAATCCTGCGCATGCAGCACACGTGCGCCGTCGGACTCGCCCTCGCTGTCGTAGGCATACACCAGGTCGATATCGGAACTGAAATTCAACTCGCCGCCACCCAGCTTGCCCAGGCCAAACACCACCAAGCGCTGCACCTGCCCCTGCGCATCGCGCACCACGCCAAAGCGCTGCGCGAATTCGGCCTCCAACGCGGCCAGTGCCAGCTGCAAGCAGCCCTCTGCCAGCACACTGCTGCCGGCCAGGATTTCCTCCACTGGCGCAGCCTCCACCACATCGCGCCAAATCAAGCGCGTACTTTCCGCACGCCGATAGCGGCGCAACAACTGCGCCCATTGTTCACGGTTCTCCGCGCTCAATTGCGGCGGCGGCAATGGTTGGCGGGCGTCGGCCAGCAACTGCGCAAGCACCGCCGGCTGCGCCTGCAACACATCAATGGCGAAATCGCTGGCCAGCGCCACCTTCTGCAACATCGGCGTGGCCGCCTCAGGCCATGCGCAGCCAGCGGCATGCAGGCGCTGCAAGGCGCGTTCGCCATGCGATTGCAGCGCGGTTTCGATATTCTCGTCCATGCGTTGATTGTGGCATTGCCAATCGGCCGGTATCGTTTTCACATGAGTGAATTGCTGGATTTAGTGGCGCTGATCCGCGCCGACACCCCGCTGCTGGTAATCGAAACCCCCGACGAAAGCCGGGTGATGGACTTGTTCCGGCAGTCGCTGATGCATGTCTGGCGCGCGCTGTACCGCTGGAGTGTCACCGAAGGCCTGCGCCGGATCGACATGGATAGCGAATCTGCAACCGAGCTGGCACCCGACCTCAGCGCCACCTTGCGCGACATGCAAAGCGCCAATCAGCGGGGCATCTACCTGTTGATGGATGCCACTCCATATCTGGGCTATGCCAGCTACCAGCGTGCCCTGCGCGACATCATCCAGCGTCGCGGCAGTCAGCCGCATGTGCTGGTACTGGTAGGCACCAAGGTGGAATTACCCGAGTCACTGGAACCGTTTGCAGTACGCTTTCCGCTGCAACTGCCGGATGCCAATACGCTGCTCAAGCTGGTCAAGGATGAAGCGCGCGAGTACGCCGTGCAAAACGGCGGTCGCCGGGTGGAAGTGGAGGTGGAGGCCGTCCAGCAGATCGTGCGCAACCTGCGCGGGATGAGCTTGGTGGATGCACGCCGGATCACCCGCCACCTGATCTGGCGCGACGGCGCGCTGGGACCACACGACCTGCCCGAGCTGGCGCGCCTGAAGTTCGAGCTGCTCAACAAAAGCGGCCATCTGCATTACGAATACGACACCGCGCAGTTCGCCGATATTGGCGGCGCGCAGCGGCTCAAACACTGGGTCGCGCAGCGCCGTGCGCCCTTCGTTGCCGACCCGCCACCGGCCGGCCTGCCTCCCCCAAAAGGCATGCTGTTGCTGGGCGTGCAAGGTTGTGGCAAATCACTGGCGGCGAAAGCGGTGGCCGGCGGCTTCAATGTACCGCTGGTGCGGCTGGATTTCGGCGCCCTGTACGACAAATACCAAGGTGAAACCGAAAAAAACCTGCGCCAGGCGCTGGCCTCCACCGAGCAACTGGCCCCTTGCGTGCTGTGGATCGACGAGATCGAAAAAGCGCTGGCCACCGACAGCGGTGAAACCGATGGCGGACTGTCGCGGCGGGTGTTGGGTTATTTGTTGACGTGGATGGCCGAACGCACCGCACGCGTATTCCTGGTGGCCACCGCCAACCAGGTACAACAACTGCCTGCCGAACTGCTGCGCAAGGGGCGCTTCGATGAAATCTTCTTCATCGACTTGCCCGATGCCGCCACCCGCGCCGAAATTTTCACCCTGCATCTGGACCGCCGCAAACTGCCGCGTGACGGCATCAACCTGTCGGCACTGGCCGCCGCCAGTCAAGGATTTTCTGGTGCGGAGATCGAACAAGTCATCGTCAGCGCGCAGTACGCCGCGCACGCCGTGCAAGCCACGTTGGACACCCAGCTGCTGATGCAGGCCATCGGTGACACCCGCCCGCTGTCGCTGCTGATGGCCGAACAAGTGCAGGCCTTGCGCGACTGGGCGCTGCCACGCACCGTACCGGCCGACTGAATCAGTCATGCAATAAAAAGCCCGCTTAGACCGAAGTCTCAGCGGGCCTGCTCCCTCCCCCACGTCGGGACGCCGGTGGATCGTGCCGGATCGGCGCGTGGCAATGCACGCTGCACCGCAAAAAAAAACTTGTGCGTTCAGTAATATTTCATATGCGTTGTTGCACCAATCCACGCTGCGCGAGCACCGCCAATGCAGCTTTCTCGCCCGATTCACAGCCGCCTTCCATGAAGCCTTGCGCAGCCAATGAACAATGTTCGCCGGCGAAATGCAGACCGCCTGCCGATGTCCCCATCACGCCACCCATCGTCGCCCAATCACCCGGTTGAAAGCAGGCGTAGCTACCCAGCACCCACGGGTTAGACGGCCAATGCATGCGCGCCTCGGCAGCCTTGCCACGGGCGCTGGCAAGGCCGGGAAATACCGGATCCAGTGCAGCCACTGCCGCAGCCGCCTGTTGCTTGGCACTGCCTTGCCCCAGCGCGATGCCGTGCGCACCACCCGTGAAATTGGTCAGTACCCCGGCGGTACCGGCTTGTTTGCGGCTGGTCTCCCAACTGGTCTGATAGGCCAGATCACTCATCGACGCGCCATTGGCGTGATGCTCGCGCCATGCGCGGTGTTCAAACCCGATCATCAATTTCGCATTGCTGCCATAGGCCAAGGTAGCGATGGCGTGCCGTTTGTTGGCGGGCAAGGCCACCCCCAGCCGCACCTTGCGCAGCAAGGTAAACGGCAACGCCAACACCACTTGCTGCGCACGCAATTGGCGTGATGCGCTGCCATTGCGGAAACTCAGCACATAGCCATTGGCATCGCCGTCCAGGGCTTCCAGCACATGTCCAGGCTCGATGGCGTCGTGCAGGCGCGCGGCCAGCGCCTGCGGAATCAAATCGTTGCCCCCGCGCACATGGAAGCGCTCGTCGCTGGTGCCAAAGATATGCAAGGCTTGTGCATCGCTGGTGCCGATAAAGGTGAGGAAATTCATCGCTGATTGCTGCGTAATTTCCAAGCCCATTTCGGTGGTATAGGCCACATCCAGCAGTTTGCGCAACCAGCCGATGACGCCATTCCTGTCCAACCACTGCGCGATGCTGAGGGCATCCAGCGCACGGAATGCGGGGTTGTGGTCGGTACTGTCGAGGCTGCCTTCTCCGGCTGCTGCAAGGTCACGCTGGATAGCAGAGGCAACCGGCACGAAAGCGCGCACGATCTCGGCTTCATCGATCAAGCGACCATCAAAATACCAGCAATCGTGATCTGCATCGCCATCCAGCAGATCATCCAACTGCAAGCCCAACTCACTGGCCAGTGCACGAATTTGCGTATGGTCACTATCGATCAGCTCCCCGCCCAACTCCACCACCTGCGCATCGGCAAAATGCCCGCGCAGCGACAACATCCGCCCACCCACGCGTTGCTGCGCCTCGAACACCTGCACCCGCACACCTTGCTGACGCAACCTCCACGCCGCTGTCAGCCCGGCGATGCCGGCCCCGACAATGACCACATCCGCCTGCCCGGCCGGCGGTATCGGTTTTGCAAGGCTGGCGCAACCGGCCAACACCACACCGGCACCGGCGCCTTGCAGCAAACGCCGGCGCTGCCGATCGATGCGCTGCTCCTGCACCTGTGCGTGGAATTCATCCAATGGCATCCGCGATTGCTGCGCGATGCGAGCGATTGCGGCGGCGCGTTGCAGTAACCGGAACAAGGGCGTGCGACCCATAGCAAGACTCTGCCACTGTGACGTTACTCACTTCAACGCAGGCATCACCAGCAACAGGTCACCGGCACGCGTAATTGCAACAAAACGTGCTCAATCAGGACGGGGGCTTTTGCGTAGATCCTTGAGAATTTCACGTGCGGCATTGCGCCCCGGCAAGCCGGTCACACCGCCACCGGGATGACTGCCGGCACCGCATAAATACAACTGCTTGAACGCGCCGCGATACGCCCCCTGCCCCAATAGCGGGCGGGCGCTGAACATCTGATCGAGCCCCAACGCGCCATGAAAGATATCGCCGCCAAGCAAGCCAATGCGGCGCTCCAGATCCAGCGGGCTCAAGGCTTCATAGCCGAGTACGCTGCTTGTGAAATTAGGTGCGTAAGTGTTCACGGTATCGATCATCAATTTAGCCACCGTGTCGCGGTGCGCATCCCAACCGCCATCCACCTCCGGGTGGACTTGCTGGCAAAACAGACTGGCAACATGCTGGCCAGGTGGTGCAAGCGTGTCGTCCAAGGTTGATGAAATCACCACCTCGACAATGGGATTTTGTGCCCAGCCGGCGTTATGCACCTTCGATTTGGCATCGAAATACGCCTGCTCGAAATACTGCAGCGATGGCCCGATCAAAATGCCACTTTGATGATGCGGCTGCAGCTGCGTGCCCGGCATCGCAGTGAAATCCGGCAACGCGCTCAACGCCACGTTCATGCGGAACGTCCCCGACCCGCAACGATAACGCCGCATGCGCTGCATGGTGTCGTCATCCAATTGCGCCGGATTCACCAGTCGGGTGTACAGCAATTTCGGATTGAGATTGCTGACAAGGGTTGCGGCACGCAGTTCACGCCCATCGGCCAGGGCAACGCCCACCGCCTTGCCGTTTTCCACCAACAGCTGTGCAACCTCGGTATCGGTTTCGATGACAACACCGCGCGCCTCGCATTCAACCCGCATCGCCTGCGTGATCGCACCCATGCCACCGATCGCATGCCCCCACGCACCCGCCTTGCCATTGACCTCGCCGAACACGTGATGCAACAGCACGTACGCGCTGCCTGGGGTGTACGGGCTGGCAAAATTGCCCACCACCGAATCCCAGCCCAGTGCGGCTTTCAGCGGCGCGCCTTCGAACCAGTCATCCAGCAGTTCGCCCGCAGATTTGGTGAACAGATCCAGCAAGTCGCGGCGGCCACGCATGTCCAGGGTTTTGAGCTGTTTGGCCACGCTAGCCGAATGCAGCCAATCGGCCAGCACGAAGCGATCACTGACATTGGGCGGCGTGCGCTGGATCAATTCGCGCAACACCACCACGATGCGATCGAGCATTGCGTAGTACTCGGGCAGCCGCTGTGCATCACGCGCCGACCACTTCGCGACCTCGGTCTGCGTGTGTTCGCCACCCAACCGGAAACTGCGCCCATCGGGCAGCGGAAGAAAGTTTGCATACGGCCGTTCGACCACGCGCAAGCCATGCTGTTGCAGGCGCAGATCACGGATGACATTTGGGTTGAGCAGACTGACGGTATAGCTGGCCAACGAGTTGCG
>NZ_CALMPC010000022.1:0-25424 GCF_937872235.1 uncultured Thermomonas sp. | reverse complement strand
TTCCTGCACGCATGGCGTGCGCAGGCCGAGGCCAACCCCGGCACCCGGCAGGCCAGCCGGTTGGCGTTCGAGCAATGCACGCAGGCCAATTTCGGCTTCCGCATTCCCTACCACGCGCCTGAAGCATTGGCTGCGGACGATGTGCCGGTGGTCTGCCTGCGCGTGCCCACCGGTGGTGGCAAAACGGTGATTGGCGGCCATGCCATCGCCCGCGCCAAGCGCGCATTGCCGCTGGGCGAGCGCAGCCTGACCGTGTGGCTGGTGCCTACCGATGCTATCCGCACGCAAACCTTGCGCGTGCTGAAAACCCCCGGCGAGTTGCTCTACCGCGAGTTGCGCACATTGTTTGGTGAGGTGGCGGTGCTGGATATCGACGAGGCGCTGGCGGTGCCGCCCTCGGTGCTGGATGGCCACGACACCATCATCGTGGCCACCATGCAGGCGTTCAAACAGGCCGATACCGAACGCTTGGCGGTGTATCGCGCCAATGGCGCGCTGATGGAGCATTTTCGCGGTATCGAAGGCAGCGGCTGGTCGCTGGTGGAAGCGCTGGCGCTGCGCCGCCCGTTCATCGTGGTGGATGAGGCGCACAACCAAGGCAGCGAACTGGCGTTCGATACCTTGGCGCGGCTGGCCCCCAGCGCGGTGCTGGAATTGACCGCCACCCCGGACCGCCTGCATCAACCGTCCAATGTGCTGGTGTCGATTTCCGCCTCCACCCTGCAAAGCGAGGACATGATCAAGCTGCCGGTGGATATGGCCGTACACCCGGACTGGCGCATTGCCCTGCGTGAGGCCATCGCCCAGTTGGGTGCGCTGCAACGCGAGGCCGATGCCGAATGCGTGGCCACCGGCGAAGTGCTGCGGCCGATCATGCTGTTGCAGGCCGAGCGCCAGCAGAAAGACAACCCGGACGCGATGACCGTGGACCGCGTGCGTGCGGCGTTGATCGATGAATTCGGCATCCCCGCCGCGCAGATCGCACGTTCCGCCACCGGCGTGGATGAGCTGGTGGATGTGGATGCGGCCGCGCTGCGCTTTGTCATCACCTCGGACAAATTGCGCGAAGGTTGGGACTGGCCAGCGGCGTATGTGTTGATGAGCTTTCGCGGCAGCAGCACGCAGATGGCGCTGGAACAGGTGCTGGGTCGCGTGCTGCGCATGCCGCAGGTGACCCGCAAGCAGCACGAGGCGCTCAACCGCGCCTATGCCTTCGCGGTGTCCAGCAATATCGCCGAGGTGGCCGCCACCCTGCGTGATGGTTTGGTGCAGGCCGGGTTTGAACGGCAAGACATCAATGATCTGGTGCGTACCGTCATGCCGCAGGCAGATGGCGCGGAAGACCTGTTCCGGCAGAACGCCAGTGTATCGTTGTCATTGCCGATGGCTGGCGATGCGGTGGTGTTGCCGGATTTCAGCCAAATACCGGACGCCACCCGCAAGCGGATCGAAGGCAAGCTGGATATTTCGCCGGAAACCGGCAGCATGACCTTGCGCGGGCAGTGGAAGCCTGCGGAACAGAAAGCACTGCAGGACGCATTCGCCGGCACCACGGCGGCGGCGGGCCTTGAGCGGGCGTTCAACCGCTTGGCCGCACCCGTCGAATTGCCCGTGCAGACACCTTCAGAGCGTGGCGAGGCGTTCAGCCTGCCGCTGTTGGCGTGGTCGCAGGGTGATTGGCTGGTGGACCTGGGCGACGCGCCGCCACTGGAAGGCACGCTGGCGCTGGGCGAGATCGATCCTTTGCTGGATGAGGCGGCCTATCCGCGTGAACTGGAAACCCTGCAACGCCGGCGCCTGCAAATGAATGACGCCGGCAGGCTGCACCTTGATCCGCTGGAAAAGCTCGACGTGCAGATGGGCCTGTTCGGCGTGCGCGACACCGCCAGCGTGGAAGATCTGCTGTGGACGTTGGAGCAGCATCTTTCGGCAGCGGATCTGGAACCGGATGAGCTTTCGGCGTGGCTGTCCGGTGTGCTGCGGCACTTGCAGGAAGCACGCGGTTTTTCCATCGACGAGCTGGCCTATCGCCGGCCACGCCTGCGCGAGGCGCTGGGTGAACGGATTGCGGCGGCACGGCGCATGGGACATCGCCAGCGCTTTCTCGATTTGCTGGGCGATGAGACGCAGATGAGCGCGGATGCGCGCCTGCAATGCGTGTTCAAAAGCGGCCGTTATGCCTGGGACTCGCTGTACAACGGCTTCATCACCCTGCCCAAGCACTTCTTCCCGCAGATCGGCAACCTGAAATCGCAAGGCGAAGAGTTCGAGTGCGCGGATTTCATCGCCAATCGTCTGGACGGCGTGCGCGACTGGGTGCGCAATATCGAACGCAAGCACGGCGCGTTCTCGTTGCCGACCTCGAAACAGCGTTTCTATCCCGACTTCCTGCTGCGCATGCAGGACGGCCGCATGCTGGTGGTCGAGTACAAAGGCGCGCATCTGTACAACGACCCCGATCAGGTGGAAAAGCGCCGTATCGGTGCGCTGTGGGCCAGGCGCGCGGGCAAGGGTTTTGGCTTCGTGATGCCCAAGCAGAAAGAGTGGTCGGCGATCCAGCAGGCGTTGGACGACATGCGCGCATGACGCCCGATGCTATCGGGCTGATTCAGGTCGCGCAGGCGGGTGTGCCGCAATAAATCCCGTGCAGGGTTTCAATGATGCGCTGCGCCGGGCCTTTGGCCAGCGTGTAGTAAATCGTCTGTGCTTCGCGCCGCGTCGTCACCAAGCCGTCGTTGCGCAACACCGCCAAGTGCTGTGACAGCGCCGATTGGCTGAGATCCACCCGGGCGTTGAGCTCGCCGACCGAGCGTTCGCCTTCCACCAGCAGGCACAACAGCATCAGGCGCTTGTCATTGGCCAGTGCGCGCAGCAGTTGCGCGGCATCGGCGGCGTGTGCGCGCATGGCTTCTGGATCTATTGGGGAGTCCTTTTTTGTCATCGCGGCAAAATATCACTTGACTCTAATATAAGCAAGTACTAATGTATGGTTGTTGCCGAAGTGGCATGACTTGGGGCATTGCAATGGCGAAGTTTGTGGTGGTGGGCGCGGGGCTGGGCGGCATGAGTGCGGCGTACGAGCTGCGCGAAACCCTCGGCAAGGGGCATGACATTGTGTTGGTTGGGGTGGGCGAGAGTTTCGGCTTCACGCCCTCCAATCCGTGGCTGGCGGTGGGTTGGCGCAAGCAGGACGACATCACCTTGCCGGTGGGCGAGCACGTGGGCAAACACGGCATTCGTTATGACAGTAGCGGGGTGGCGCAGATCGATGCGGCAGGCAATGCGGTGGTGACGGGCAAAGGTGACCGTATTGATTACGACTACTTGTTGATTTGCACCGGTCCCAAACTCGCCTTTGAAGAAGTGCCCGGTACCGGGCCGCACGGTGGATTCACCCAGTCGATCTGCACCACACCGCATGCCGCGCAGGCATGGGAGGCGTATCAGGAATTTGTGAAGAACCCCGGCCCGGTGGTTATTGGCGCGGTAGCCGGGGCCAGCTGTTTTGGCCCCGCATATGAGTTCGCGATGATTGTCGATGCCGATCTGCGCAAGCGCAAATTGCGCGACAAGGTGCCGATGACGTTCGTCACCAGCGAACCCTATATCGGGCATATGGGGTTGGGCGGTGTGGGTGATTCCAAAGGCTTGATGGAATCGGAAATGCGCCAGCGTCATATCCACTGGGTGGTCAATAGCAAAGTGACGGACGTGCGCGATGGCGAAATGACCGTACTGGAGCACGATGCCAAGGGCCAGCCAGCAGATACACGCACACTGCCGTTCAAGTTTTCGATGCTGCTGCCCGCCTTCAAAGGCGTGGATGCGGTGGCTGCAGTGGAAGGGCTGTGCAATCCACGCGGGTTTGTGATCGTGGATAAGCAGCAGCGCAGCCCCAAATACCCCAAGATTTTTTCAGCCGGCGTGTGCGTGGCCATTCCGCCCGTAGAAGCGACGCCAGTGCCCACTGGTGCGCCGAAAACGGGGTTCATGATTGAGTCGATGGTTACCACCATCGTGAAAAACATCCAAGCCGAACTCAAAGGCGAGGCAGCAAATTTCGAAGGCACGTGGAACGCGGTGTGCTTGGCTGATATGGGCGATACCGGCGCGGCGTTCGTGGCGCTGCCACAGATTCCGCCGCGCAACGTCACCTGGACCAAAATCGGCAAATGGGTGCATCTGGCCAAAATCGGGTTCGAAAAATATTTCCTCTACAAGATGCGCAACGGTACCAGCGAGCCCATCTATGAAAAACACATCTTGAGCCTGCTTGGCATCGAGCGGCTGAAAGACGTAAAGCGTTCTTCCTGATTTCGACCACTACACAAGGAGATTCCCCATGAGCCTCGACCGTGCCGTACAAGCCTTTGCCGGCGTGATGGTGTTGATCAGCGTGTTGCTGACCCAATTCGTCCATCCTTATTTCTTCTGGATGACCGTGTTTATCGGTTTCAATTTGTTCCAGTCCGCGTTCACCGGCTTTTGCCCTGCCGCCAAAGTGATGAAGAAACTTGGCATCGGGCGTGGTCAAGAGTCGTCTTGCAACCGCTGTTGATCCACTGCATCCAATCCAGAGAAACGCCATGTCCAAGACTTCACTGACCCTATTGCCGCTGCTGCTGGCACTGTCCGCGTGCAGCCACGACAAGCCGGTCGCCACGCCGGCATTACCCAAAGACCTTGCCACGTTCGCGGTGGATGCCGGGGCGGGCTTGCCCGGGCGTGGTTGGGATGGTGTGGTAGAGGCGGTACAGCGCGCAGATTTGGCCGCGCAAACCGCAGGCCGGGTGGCGGCGGTCTTGGTGGATGTGAATCAGCCGGTAAAGGCGGGTGATGTGCTGCTGCGTATTACGGCGGTGGAGCAAGACGCCGGGGCCAATGCCGCACGCGCGCAACTGCGTGCGGCAGACGCATCAGCGGCGGAAGCGGAACAAAATTACAAGCGTTTTGCCGCGCTGGCCGATGCGCAATATGTCTCCAAAGCACAGATCGACCAAGCGCGTGCGGCGCGTGATTCTGCCGTGGCGGCGCGCAATGCCGCTGCCGCAATCGCGGCGCAGGCGGCGCAACAAGCGGCGTACACGGTGGTGCGTGCGCCGTATGCCGGTGTGATATCGGCACGCACTGTGGAACCGGGTGAAACCGTAGCCCCCGGCATGCCGCTGATGCGCATGTACGCGCCGAATGCGTTGCGGATTGAAGTGGCGGTACCGCAAACCCGCGCCGATGCCATCCGCAAGCAGACGCAAGCACAGGTGTTGCTGGCCGATGGGCGTAGTGTGGTGCCTGCCGAGGTTATCGTGTTTCCGGCCGCAGATCCGGCGACGCATAGCGTCAATGTGCGGGTGAATTTGCCCAAGTTGGCGGTGCCGCCTGCGCCGGGGACCACCGCGAAAGTGGTGTTCGCTGCAGACACGCAAGCCGCCAATACGGAGGCAGGCAAAGGCGCTGTGCGCATTCCCGCAAGCAGCATCACCCAGCGCGGTGAACTTAGTGCGGTGTATGTGGTGCAAGACGGCCGCCTGCTGTTGCGGCAATTGCGTTTGGGTGCACGCAGCGGTGACCGCGTTGAGGTGATTGCTGGTTTGACCCCGGGAGATGTGGTGGCCAAAGACCCGGTTGCGGCCACGCAAGCACTGGCCCAGCAGCGCAAAGCGATGGAGTCTGGCCGTGACTGAGCTCCCGCGCATGGGCATTTCCGGGCGCCTGGCCGCAGCCTTCCAAAACAATCCGCTCACGCCCATTTTGTTGATCGTGGGATTGTTGCTGGGCCTGCTGGCGGTGATCGTCACCCCGCGCGAAGAAGAGCCGCAGATCGATGTCACCATGGCCAATGTCATGGTGCCGTTTGATGGCGCCAGCAGCCGCGACGTGGAGCAATGGGTGTCCACGCCGCTGGAGCAGAAGCTTTCGGAAATCGAAGGCGTCAAGCATGTCTATTCGATCAGCCGCCCCGGCATGGCGGTGCTCACGGTGGAGTTTGAAGTGGGTGTGGCGCGGCAGCCGGCACTGGTGCGCCTGTATAACCAGGTGTTTTCCAACGGTGATTTTCTGCCGCAAGGTGTGGGTGTGGGGCAACCCATCGTCAAACCCAAAGGGATTGATGATGTGCCGGTGATGGCGCTAACCCTATGGAGTGATGACGCGCGGGTGGACGCCACTGCGCTGGCCGAAGTGGCCCATTCCTTGGAGGCGGATCTTAAACGCATCCCCGGCACACGCGATATCTACACCATCGGCGCACCTAATCGCAGTGTCTTGGTGACGCTGGATGCTGCCAAGCTTGCCGCTTACGGCATGGCCAGTAATGACCTGGCGCAAGCGTTGCAAGCGGCCAATGTTGTGCATCAGGCAGGGGAACGTATTGATGCTGGCACCGGTGCGGTGCCGGTGACGGCGGGCCGCTATTTGGCCAATGCGGAAGATGTGGCCAATCTGGTGATTGGTAGCCAAGGCGGTAAACCACTGTTGCTATCGGATGTCGCCCACATCCAAGCGCGTGGCGATATCGCATCGCAATATGTTTGGTACGGCGCACCTGCCGGGCGCGCAGGCCCCAAAGCGGGCACCGCGCCCGCAGTGACGATTGCCATTGCCAAAAAACCAGGCAGTAATGCCGCAGATATCACCACCGCCGTTAGCAAGCGCATTGCGCAGCTGCGCGGCGAGTTGATTCCTGCAAACGTGCATGTGGATATCACCCGCGACTATGGCGCCACTGCCAGCGATAAAGCGCAAAAACTCATTCAAAAATTGATCTTCGCGACCGGCAGCGTGGTGCTGTTGGTGCTGTTCGCACTCGGTTGGCGCGAAGCGATTGTGGTCGGCACGGCGGTGGTGCTCACGCTGGCTGTCACCTTGTTTGCATCGAAGATGATGGGCTTCACCCTTAATCGGGTGTCTTTGTTCGCGCTGATTTTTTCCATCGGCATTTTGGTGGACGATGCGATCGTGGTGGTGGAAAACATCCACCGGCATATGGCACGCGATGGCAAATCGCTGATCGAAGCCATCCCGCCCGCCGTGGATGAAGTCGGCGGTCCCACCATTTTGGCGACATTCACCGTGATTGCCGCGCTGATGCCAATGGCATTTGTGTCGGGCTTGATGGGCCCGTATATGCGGCCCATTCCGGTGAATGCGTCGGTGGGGATGCTGCTGTCGCTGGCGATTGCGCTGATCGTCACCCCATGGTTGTCGTTGAAGCTGCTGGCGCGGCATGGGCAAAGCGAACATGCCGAACAGTCCCACGAAGCGCAACAAGCGGGCTGGCTGCACCGCCTGTTCGAACGGGTGATGTCGCCGTTTTTGAAAGGCGAGCAAGCAGGCAGAAAACGGGCATTGCTATTTGCGTCGATGTTGGGCTTGGTCTTGCTGTCGGCGTCGCTTGCCGTCTTCAAGCTGGTGGTGTTGAAGATGCTGCCGTTGGATAACAAGTCTGAAGTACAAGTGGTGGTGGATATGCCCGAAGGCAGCACCTTGGAGCAAACGAATGCGCTGCTGACCGAGCTTGCCGCCAAGCTTGATGGCGTGCCAGAAGTGCTGAACTACCAAGGCTATGCAGGCACCGCAGCACCGATCAATTTCAATGGCTTGGTGCGCCAATATTTCCTGCGCAGCGGCAATAACGTGGGGGATCTGCAAGTCAACTTGGTGGACAAACATCACCGCAAACGCCAGAGTCATGCCATCGCGCTGGCGGTGCGTCCCGCACTTGCCAAGCTGGGTGAAAAATACGGCGCATCCGTCAAAGTGGTGGAAGTGCCGCCCGGCCCGCCGGTGCTCTCGCCCCTAGTGGCGGAAGTCTATGGCCCCGATTACGCCGGGCAACGCAAGATTGCCAAAGCTTTGGAGCAAGACCACTTCGTCCGCACAGAAGGTATTGTCGATATCGATACCAGCGTAGAAGCCAATGCCCCGCGCGAGCAGATTGTGGTGGATCGCGAGCGCGCTGCACGGCTAGGTGTGCCGCAATCGGCGATTACCGATGCCATTGCGATGGGTGTTGCCGGGTTGGCCGCAACATATGTGCACGATGGCGTTTCAAAATATCCACGCCCGGTGCGGCTGCGCTTGCCTGCGCAAGATCAAGCCGCTCTGGAGGGTGTTTTGGCGATCAAGGTGCGCGCGATGCAGGGCCAACTGGTGCCGCTGTCGGAGCTGGTGCGCGTAGAAAAAACCACATGGGATGGTGCGATCTATCACAAAGACGGCTTGCCCGTGGTGTATGTGATGGCCGATGAAGCCGGTAAATTGGATAGCCCGCTGTACGGCATGTTCAATATCGTGTCGCAACTCAATGAACACAAGGTCGCAGGGCAAACGCTGGCGCAGACCTTCATCAGCCAACCTGCCGATACCAGCAGCTATGCGATCAAATGGGATGGCGAATGGCAGATCACCTATGAAACGTTCCGTGACATGGGCATTGCCTATGCCGCCGGCATGGTGCTGATCTATCTTCTGGTGGTCGCGCAGTTCCGCAGCTACTTGGTGCCACTGGTGATCATGGCGCCGATCCCGCTGACCGTGATTGGCGTCATGCCGGGGCATGCACTGCTGGGCAAGCAGTTCACCGCCACCAGCATGATCGGCATGATCGCGCTGGCCGGCATCATCGTGCGCAATTCCATTTTGCTGGTGGACTTCATCAACCAGGAAACCGCGCGTGGCGTGCCGTTGGTGGATGCCGTGATCGATGCCTGCGCGGTGCGTGCCAAGCCCATTGTCCTCACTGGTGTGGCGGCGATGCTGGGTGCATTCTTCATTCTCGATGACCCGATCTTCAACGGGCTGGCGATCTCGCTGATCTTCGGCATCCTGGTCAGCACCGTCCTCACGCTGGTGGTGATCCCGTTGTTGTATTACGTGCTCAAGCGCAGGACAGCGGATGCCGGCCATGCCGAGCAAACAAATGGAGGAGCAAGATGAGTGGCGAAGACGGCATCCGGCTGCTGCTGGAACAGGACGGGCCTTACGCGTTCCGGATCAGTTTCGAAGGCGCCGGCCTGGACGCCTTGCACACCGATGAAAGCACGCCGCTGGGCGCGGGTGCGGGCCCTACTCCGTCGCACCTGCTGCTGGCGGGTATTGCCAACTGTCTATCGGCCAGCCTGCTGTTCGCGCTGCGCAAGTTCAAGAATGCGCCGGGCCTGATCCGCACCGAGATCGTCGCCGACAAGGTGCGCAACGCCGCCGGCCGCTGGCGCATCCCACGCGCTGAGGTGGTGATCCGGTTGTCGGATGCCGCGACCGGGCTGGAGCATTTCGACCGCGTGCTGGGCCAGTTCGAGGAGTTCTGCATCGTCACCCAGAGCGTGCGCGAGGGCATGCAGGTGGACGTCCGCATCATCGACGCCGATGGCACCGAATACGTGCCCGGAGGCGCGGGGAAGGCCGCATGAGCGCCGCCCCATCCACTATCGTCGCTTGCCCGGCCTGCAACGGCCTGAACCGTGTGCCCGATGCGCGGCTGGCGGAGGCTCCCAAGTGCGGCAAGTGCGGCGCTGCGCTGTTCACCGGCCATCCGCTGGCGCTGGATGGTGCCGGCTTCCATGCCCACGTCGAGCGTGCGGACTTGCCGCTGTTGGTGGATTTCTGGGCACCATGGTGCGGGCCGTGCCGGATGATGGCCCCGCAATTCGAGGCGGCGGCCAGGCAATTGGAGCCGCGGCTGCGGCTGACCAAGGTGGATACCGAAGCGCAGCCTGCGCTGGGCAGCCGCTTCGGTATCCGCAGTATTCCCACCTTGGTATTGTTTCGCCAGGGCCATGAGCTTGCGCGGCAGTCGGGTGCCATGGGTACTGCCGATATCGTGCGCTGGACGCACCAGTTTCTTTGATCGAAGGAGTGTTACATGAGCCAGTCGTTTCCGGATTTGATCGATGATCTCAACGCCGCCATTGGCAAGTTCCGGGAGGGCGCGCCCGAGCCGATGCGGGGGTTTTCCATGCTTGCGCGCGAAGCGCTGAAGCCCGGCGCGCTGGACGTGAAGACCAAGGAATTGATCGCCATGGGCATTGCAGTCGCGGTGCGCTGCGATGGTTGCATCGGCTTCCATGCCAAGGCGGCCATCGGTGCCGGCGCCAGCCGGCAGGAAATCCTGGAAACCTTGTCGATGGCGATCTACATGGGCGCAGGGCCCTCGATGATTTATGCCGCCGAAGCACTGCGCGCCTATGATGAGCTTTCGCCGGCACCGGAAGCCAGTACATGAACACGCTGCATCGCATCGCCTGTGGCACAGCACTGGCGGCGCTGGTGAGCGGCTGCGCACACGCGCCGATGACCACCACCATCGGTACGCAAACCCCGCTGATGCAGCCGTTGCCGGGTTTGTTTACCGCCGGCCAACCGGCGGCGAATGACTGGGTGCTGATCAAAGCCGACGGCATTCGTACCGTCATCAATCTGCGTGCAGCGGGGGAACTGAAAGACCGCAACGAGGCCGCCGAGGTCAAGGCAGCGGGCCTGCACTACCTGGAAATCCCGGTGCCAGGTGGCGAAGGCATCAATCTGGCCAATGCGCGCTTGTTGCATGTGGCGTTGGCCCCCAGGCACGGTGGCGGCGTGCTGGTGCATTGCGCCAGCGGTAATCGCGCGGGGGCGTTGTTGGCACTGGAGCAAAAAGACTTTGATGGCGCGTCTGCGCAGTCGGCCTTGGAGTTGGGCCGCAAAGCGGGTGTCACCCACATCGAACCCGTATTGAAAAAAGCGCTGGGAATCGGCGAATAAGGGGCGCGAGATGACCACACGCATCACCGTGGTGGGCGCTGGCTTCGCCGGCCTCACCGCGCTGCGCACCCTGCGCCGGCACGCGCCGGACGCCGAACTCACCCTGGTGGCACCGGAGGCGGCGCTGCACTACCTGCCCGGTACCATCTGGATTCCCTCGGGCCTGCGCAGCCGCACCGACTTGGTGGTGCCGCTGGACGCCTTCCTGCGCCGCGAGCGCATCGCCTTCCATCGCGCCCGCGCCACCGGGCTGTCGGCGGATGCGCGCACCCTGCACACCGACGCGGGCGACATGGCGAGCGACGGCCTGATCGTCGCCACCGGCGCGCGCTTCATCCGCAAGTTGCCGGGCATCGAGCACGCCATCATCCCTTGCGAGGGCGTGGACGCCGGCGAGGCGATCCGCGACCGGCTGGCCGCGCTGGAGGGCGGCACGCTCTGCTTCGGCTTCGGCAGCAACCCGAACGAGCCCATCGCCATGCGCGGCGGCCCGGTGTTCGAGTTCGTGTTCGGCATCGACACCCTGCTGCGCAAGCAGCGCCGCCGCGACCGCTTCCGGCTGGCGTTCTTCAGTCCGTCGGAGAAACCCGGGCAGCGCCTGGGCGAGAAGGCGGTCGGCCTGATCCTGGGCGAGATGCGCAAGCGCGGCATCGACACCGTGCTGGGCGAGAAACCGCAGCGCTTCGAGGCTGACGCCGTGCAGCTGGAGCGCACCCGCCTGGACAGTGCGATGACCGTGTTCATGCCCGGGCTGACCGGGCAGGCGTGGCTGGACGCCACGGCGTTGCCGCGGTCGCCCGGTGGCTTCGTGCAGGGCGATGCGCAGTGCCGCGTGCCCGGCGTGGCCTGCACCTACGTGGCCGGCGACGGCGGCAGCTATCCCGGTCCCGACTGGCTGCCCAAGCAGGCCCACCAGGCCGATCTGCAGGCCGAGGTGGCCGCACGCAACCTGCTGCGCACCCTGCGCGGTGAGCCGGCGGAGGAAGCGTTCACCGCCGAGCTGGTGTGCATCGTGGACACGCTCGATCGCGGCCTGCTGGTGACCCGTAAGGGTGCCGGCGGTCGCGCGCTGCCGCCGCTGCGCATGATGCACTGGGCCAAGGCGGCGTTCGAGAAGCGCTACCTGCGCCGCTACCGCTGAGCCAACAGATCAGGCGGTCCAGAACAGACCGGCGGTCACGGCTGCCGCGGGCCAAAGCACCCATGGCGAAAACAGGTGCGTGGCCCAGCGCGCATGGAAGCGGAACCCGCTGCCGTGCACGAACAGCGCGCAGATCGCCAGCAGCACCAGCGTCATCCGCCCGTGTTCGGACGCCGTGAGTGCCTGCCCGCGAGCTGCGGGCAGGAACAGCAGGGCCAGCGCCAGACCGGTCCCGCCCAGCAGCGACAGCAACCGGGCCAACGCGGCGCCCTCAGGGGGCTTCGAACGGCCGCTTCACGCCGCGCGCGCGGTCGCTGTGCAGCTCGTACCACATGGCATTGAGGATCGCGAACGCGGCGGCGAACGCGATGCCGAGGATCCAGGTGAAGTACCACATCAGTAACCACCTCCGTTGCGTGCTTGTTCTTCGACGTGGGCGCGGGTTACTTTGCCGCGCATGATCCGGAATGCCCAGGTGCTGTAGGCCAGCACCAGCGGCAGGAACACCGCGGTGGCGAACAGCATGATCCCCAGCGTGCGCTGGCTGGACGAGGCGTCCCAGACCGTGAGGCCATGGCCGGGATCGGTGGCCGATGGCAGCAGGAAGGGAAACAGCGCGACGCCGGCGGTCAGGATGACGGTGGCCACCGCCACGGCGCTGGCGACGAAGGCGATCACGCGTTGGCGCACCACCGCCACCGCCAGCATCGACAGGGCGGCCAGTCCCGGCACCAGCCACAGCACCGGGTGGGCCCGCGGGTTGCCCAGCCAGGCGCCGGCTTCCACCACGACTTGCTTGCCCAGCGGATTCGACGGGCCGTCCGCCATGGCGCCAGCGACGATGGCGTGGCCCGGCAGGAACGCGAGCCAGGCGCCGGCTGCCGCGAAGGCGGCCAGCGTGATCACCGCGGCCACGCGTGCCACGCGGTGCGCACGGTCGCCGACCGGGCCTTCGACCTTCATCGCACCAAAGGTGGCACCGTGCATCACCAGCATGGCCAGGCTGACCACGCCCGCGACAAGCGCGAACGGATGGAACAAGCCGAAGAACCGGCCGTCGTAGACCGGCAGCAGGTTGTCGGTGAAGTGGAAGGGCACGCCCAGGAACAGGTTGCCAAATGCCACGCCGAACACCAGCGATGGCACCGCGCCGGCCACCATCAGCGCCCAGTCCCAGCCATTGCGCCATGCCGGGTGCTGGACCTTGTTGCGGAAGTTGAAGCCGACGGGCCGCAGGATGAGTGCCAGCAGTACCAGCAGCATCGCGAAATAGAAGCCGGAAAACGAGGCCGCGTAGAGCATCGGCCACGCCGCGAATACCGCGCCACCGCCAAGGATGAACCAGACCTGGTGGCCCTCCCAATGGGGTTCGATGGCCTCCAGAGCCATCCGGCGCTCGGTGTCGTCGCGGGCGATGAACCGGTAGATCGCGCCCAGGCCCAGGTCGTAGCCATCGGTGACGGCGAAGCCGATCAGCAGGATGCCCAGCAGCAGCCACCAGATCTCGCGCAGGGTGCCGTAGTCAAACATGGCCGTTCTCCTTGGCGGTGGCGTGGGTCTCGTGCGCCTGCTGCGCGTCCGGTAGTGGCCACAGCCTCAGGCCTTCGGGGCCGGCCTTGACCATGCGCCGCATCAGGAACACGTCGAACACGGCCAGCGTGGTGTACAGCAGGACGAAGCCGATCAGGCTGCCGGTGACCTGTGCGCTGCTGGTGGACGAGACACCGAGGAAGGTCGGCAACACGCCGTCGATCGCCCAGGGTTGGCGGCCGTACTCGGCCACGATCCAGCCGAGTTCCGCTGCGATCCATGGCAGCGGCAGGCTCCACAGCGCGATGCGCAGGAAGCGCGGGTTCTCCAGCTTGCGCTTGCTCGCCAGCAAGAAGGCCCAGGTGAACAGCGCGATGAAGAAGAAGCCCAGCGCCACCATGATCCGGAACGAGAAGAACAGCACCGGTACGTTCGGCACGGTCGACCAGGCAGCCTGGTCGATCACGCGTTCGTCGGCCTTGGCCGGATCGTCCACGTACTTCAGGGTCAGCAGGCCGAAGCCCAGGTCCTCGCGCTTGGCCAGGAACGCCTGCTGTTTCGCCGGATTGGTCCGGTCCGCGCGCACGGCGGCCAACGCCGCGTGCGCCTCGATCCCGTTGCGGATGCGCTGCTTGTTCTGCTCCACCAGGTCATGGATACCTGGCACCTGCTCGTCCAGCGAGCGGGTGGCGATCATGCCCAGCGCCCACGGGATCCGCACCGCCGCCTTGGTCTCGCGCTCCTCCATGCTGGGCAGGCCGAACAGCGTGAACGACGCCGGTGCCGGTGCCGTATGCCACTCGGCTTCGATCGCCGCGACCTTCATGTGCTGGTTCTCGGACGCGGTGTAGCCGCTCTCGTCGCCCAGTACCACCACCGACAGCGCGGAGGCAAGGCCGAAGCTGGCGGCCACCGTGATGGAGCGTTTGGCGAACTGCAAGTTGCGCCCCTTCAGCAGGTAGTAGGCGCTGATCGACAGCACGAACATCGCGCCGGTCACGTAGCCCGCGCTCACCGTGTGCACGAACTTCGACTGCGCCACCGGATTGAACAGCACGGCGGCGAAGTCGGTCACTTCCATCCGCATGGTCTCGAAGTTGAACTCGGCACCCACCGGATTCTGCATCCAGCCGTTCGCGATCAGGATCCACAGGGCCGAGAAATTCGCACCCAGCGCCATCAACCAGGTCACCACCATGTGTTGCAGCCGGCTCATGCGGTCCCAGCCGAAGAAGAACAGGCCGACGAAGGTGCTCTCCAGGAAGAACGCCATCAGGCCTTCGATGGCCAGCGGCGCGCCGAAGATGTCACCGACGTAGTGCGAGTAGTAGGCCCAGTTGGTGCCGAACTGGAATTCCATGGTGATGCCGGTGGCCACGCCCATGGCGAAGTTGATGCCGAACAGCACGCCCCAGAACTTCACCATCTGCTTCCAGATGACGCGCCCGGTCATCACGTAGACGCTTTCCATGATCGCCAACAGCAGCGCCAAGCCCAGCGTCAGCGGGACGAACAGGAAGTGGTACAGGGCAGTGATCGCGAACTGGAGCCGCGACAGATCGACGACGTGCAGGTCAGGCATGACACTTACCTCGGGGGGGATTCAAGGCGGCGGCCCACGGCGTCTGCGTCGACGTCCGGGCGATGTGCAGGAGTGAAGAACAGGGCGTAAAGCAGTGCCAGCACGATCACCTTGGCGATGACCACGAAGACTAAGTGGACGACGGTGCTGCGCAGGAGCTTCATGAGGATCCGTAATAATTAAGATCATTCTAATATAAATATCGGACTGCACAATCCCCTGAGTCCGGGCGTAGGCCATAATCGGGTGATGAAGACATCCCGTATTCCTCTGTTGATTGATACCGACCCCGGCGTGGACGACGCGCTGGCCCTGCTGATGGCCTTCAACGACCTGCAGCATGAGGTGGTGGGCTTGACCATTGCCGCCGGCAATGTGGGCCTTGCGCACACCGTCGCCAATGCATTGAAACTGTGCGAAGTCTGCGCAGTGCGGGTGCCGGTATTTGCCGGCACCGATGCACCGCTGGTGTTCCCCGCGCGTGATGCCGCTTATGTGCACGGGCGCGATGGGTTTGGCGATACCGGCTATGCGCCTGCAGCCCGCCATGCCGAGGCCGAACACGCGGCGCTGGCGATCTTGCGGCTGTCGCACGAGCACGCCGGCAACTTGCTGCTAGTGGCGTTGGGCCCGCTGACCAATCTGGCGTTGGCGCTCAAACTGGACCCCAGCTTGCCATCGCGAATTGCGCGCTGCGTGGTGATGGGCGCGGCGGTCAGCGCGCACGGCAATATCACCGCAGCGGCCGAGTTCAATATCGCCTTTGATCCAGAGGCGGCGCATATCGTGTTTTCCGCATTCCCGAAGATCGAGCTGGCCGACTGGGAAGCGGTGCTGGCACACGGCTTCCGCCATGACGATGCCGAGCGCTGGCTGGCGGCGGACTCGCCGCGGGCGCGTTTTTATGCCGGCATCTCCGCCCATACCCGCGCCTGGGCCAAGGCCGGCCGCGGCGAGCGCTGGCATGCCGCCGACGCGCTGGCGATGGCGCTGGCCTTGCAGCCGGAGGGTGCGCTGGAGCTGCGGGAGCGGCCGCTGGTGGTGGAAACCGCCGGTCAGCACGCACGCGGAGCCACGATTGTCGATTGGAACCGGCAAACCGGCGCAGCAGATAATGTGGCGATCCTGATGCGCTATGACCAGGCACGTTTCGAGGCCATGATCGAGGCCGCGTTGGCGGCCCCTGGCGGGGCCTGAATTCGGTACAGTTGCACGCCCGGCCACGGCGCGTCTATAATGCGCGGCTCACAATCCGTTCCACTTCCTAGAGTTTGCTCATGAAAGCCGGCATCCATCCCGAATACCGCGACGTCGTCTTCCAGGACGTGACCTCGGACTTCAAGATTCTGACCCGTTCCACCCTCGCCAGCAAAGAAACGGTGAAGTGGGAAGACGGCAATGAATATCCGCTGATCAAAGTGGAAGTCTCGTCGTCTTCGCACCCGTTCTACACCGGTCAAAACAAGATCATGGACACCAGTGGTCGCGTGGATCGGTTTCGCAAGCGCTACCAGAAATAAGCACCTGGCGCTTGTTGTTGCAACGGCCGCCTTTAGGCGGCCGTTTTGCTGTGCGTGGCAGGCTCACATCAGGCGATTGTGACGTTAGTCCAAGGTCGAGCTCGGCAAGCGTATGCGATAATTCGGGTTTCCCCATGCGCAGGCGCATGGCCAATGGCCGTTGCCGCGCTCCCCACTGGAGGTTCTTGTGTCCAACCTTGACCAGATCACCCTGAATGCAGGTGACAAATCGATCGCCATGCCGGTGCTGCACCCGACGCTGGGCCAGCCCTGCGTGGATATTGCGAAGTTGCCAAAAGAAACCGGCTGCTTCACCTATGACCCGGGCTTTGGCGCCACCGCCAGCTGCAAGTCGGCGATTACCTACATTGATGGCGATGCTGGCGTGTTGCTGTATCGCGGCTATCCCATCGAGCAACTGGCTGAGAAGTCCAGCTTCACTGAAGTTGCCTATCTGCTGATGCACGGCGAGCTGCCCAACGCGCTGCAGTTGTCCGGCTTCGAGCACGAGGTGACTCACCACTCGATGATGCATGAGGCGTTTCGTACTTTCCTGTATGGCTTCCGCCACGATGCGCACCCGATGGCGATGCTCACCGGGATGCTGGGTTCTCTGGCCAGCTTCTACCACAATGATCTGAACATCGAAGACCCGGAACAGCGGCGTTTGGCGGCGATCCGCCTGATCGCCAAAATCCCGACGATTGCCGCTGCTTGCCATCGCTATTCGATCGGCTGGCCGATCCGCTACCCGCGTAACAATCTGGAATACACCACCCGCTTCCTGCACATGATGATGGAAGTGCCCAGCGAGCCGCTGGAGCTGAACCCGGTGGCGGCCAAGGCGCTGGATTTGCTGTTCATCCTGCACGCCGATCACGAACAAAACGCATCCACCTCCACCGTGCGTTTGGTCGGCTCCACCGGTGCCAATCCGTATGTCAGCGTCGCCGCAGGCGTTGCCGCACTGTGGGGCCCGGCACATGGTGGTGCCAATGAGGCGGTGCTGAAAATGCTGGGCGAAATCGGTCGTCCGGAGAATGTGCAGTCGGCGGTGGACAAGGCCAAGGACAAGGAATCCGGCTTCCGCCTGATGGGCTTTGGCCATCGCGTCTATAAGAACTTCGATCCACGCGCCAAGATCATCCGCGAGATGACCTACAAAGTGCTGGGCGAGCTTGGCGTCAACGATCCGCTGCTGGACGTGGCGATGAAGTTGGAAGAAGCGGCGCTGAAGGATGATTACTTCGTACAGCGCAAGCTCTACCCGAATGTTGATTTCTACAGTGGCATCATCTACAAGGCGCTGGGGATCCCGGTGGAAATGTTCACCGTGATGTTTGCGATCGCGCGTACTGCCGGCTGGGTCAGCCACTGGCTGGAGCAGCAGAACGACCCGGAAAACCGGATCGGGCGTCCGCGTCAGGTCTATACCGGCGCCCCGACCCGCGACTATGTCGGAATCGCGCAGCGCTGAGTCAGGCAGCACCACCGCGACACGCTCAGGCGCCCCGCAGTGCGGGGCGTTTGTCTGGGTGGGCTGCTTTCTGGGTGGGCTACTTCAAGTCCGCAATATTGCCGGTGATCCCAGGCTCTGCCAATAGCAGGCGGAGTTGGTTAAGTGAGAGGCGTCGCATCGGTTTGCCATCAACCCCTGAAAGCGGCGCTTGCCGCAAGCTGTCCTGTGGCAACACCGTCACGTCAAATTCCAGGCCTTCGGCACTGAATAACCACGCCGGCGCATCGATGTTGCGCTCGTGATCCAGCCGTAACCGATGGCTGCGGGCACTTGCGGGAATGCGGTGCTCTTCCAGCCAGCGGGGCACGGCATCGGCATCGTCGCTGTGCAGGTGCAAACTCACCGGGGAGTGGGCATCGGCGGTGCCGTCCAGCACTGGCCCCACCAGCCGTGGCTGGAAGTGCTGGAAGAATTCCAGCGCCGGCAAGGCCGCTTCGCGCCGGCGTTGCAATTCGGCCTGCCGGTGATCCCCCAGGAACAGGCGTTGATGCTCGCGCAGGGCGTCCTCGATTTCGCGATTGCGCGGCAGGGATGCATCATCAAGGATGCCAAGTCGCTGCGCCGCCTTGCGTTTGGCCAAGTGGAAATCACGGATGCCGCCTTCCGCCATCAGCCGGGCCGCTTCGGTGGCCAGCTGGTGTCGGCGCTCACGCACGCGGGTCTGGGCGTGGATATGCGCGTGCGGTTTGGCGTGTGGATGGCTGGTCGACATCGTTGATCCCCGCACAACGGCCTGCCCCGACTGTACCCGAGCCAGGGCAGGTCGTCATCTTCGAGTATCAGAAAATGTCGAAAGATTCCTCGGAGGGCTGAGTATCGGTGTCGGGTATGGCCAGGGTGTCTTCTTCCATCCGCTGCAAATCTTCTGCCTTCACCCACTCGGTGATGCCGCCTTCCACCCCCGGCAACAGCCGGCCGCTGGCGCTGACGCTGACCTTGACCATGCCTTCCGGTGGATCGGGTAGGCGCAGCGGTTGGTCTTTCAGGGCCACTGCCATGTAGCTGATCCAGATCGGCAGGGCTGCTTTGCCGCCGTATTCACGATAGCCCAGTGACTGGAAGTCATCCCGGCCCACCCACACGGTGGTGACGTACGGGCCGCCAAAACCGGAAAACCACGCGTCGCGGTGGTCATTGGTGGAACCAGTCTTGCCGCCTACGTCATCACGGTTCAGTACTCGTGCGGCGGTGGCGGTGCCACGCTTGACTACATCCCGCATCATCGAGGCCAACTGCCACGCTACCCGTGAATCAATCGCACGTGGCGCAACTTTCGAGCTGGAATCAGCCGGGGTGCTGGACGTTAGGGTATTTGCAGGCATGCTGGCCGTGGCTGCTTTGCCGGTGCTCGCCTGCGCCGGCGCCGCGCTGGCCGCAGCAGTACCGGCGGGGCCCAGGTCAAAGCCATCCACTTTGCCTGATGGTGCAGGTGCAGCAGCTTGCCCGGGTGTGGCGGCGACTGTGCAGCTGGGACAGGCGATGGCGGGGCTTTCCTTGAACAGTTCCTTGCCGTCGCGATCGCGCACACTGTCAATGAACCAAGGTGTGGTCAGGAAGCCGCCGTTAGCGAATACGGTGTAGCCACGCGCCACCGAGATCGGGGTCAACGAGGCGGTCCCCAATGACATCGACAGATTGGGCGGCAGGCTGGCTTCATCGAACCCGAAATGGCTGATATAGCGCCGTGCATAATCCACGCCGATGGTGTCCAGCAGGCGCACCGAAACCAGGTTGCGGGACTGCACCAGCGCCTCGCGCAAGCGCATCGGGCCGGCGAAGTTGCCGCCATCGTTTTGTGGCCGCCATTCATGGCCTTTGCGATCCTTGAACACCACCGGCGCGTCCAGCACGATCGAGGCGGGGTTGAAGCCGCGTTCCATCGCCGCCGCATACAGGAATGGCTTGAAACTGGAGCCCGGCTGGCGACGCGCCTGCACTGCGCGATTGAACTTGTTGCCGGCAAAGCTATATCCACCCACCAACGCCCGCAGCGCGCCGTTGTCGGCATCCAGTGATACCAGGGCCACTTGGGCCAGCGGCAATTGATCCAACTCCCATTGCGGCGGAGTATTGGGCTTGTCGGCAGGCACTGGCAGGCGGCGCACGCGCACCACATCACCACGTTGGGCCAACGCAGCGGCGGGTTTGCCGGTCCAGGACAGGGCGCTTCCGGCGAGCGTCAAAGTTTGGCCATCGGCAAGCACCAGCTGCAATTGGCCCGATTCGTTGGCCGTCACCACCGCGGGCAGCAGGCCGCCTTGCACGGGGATGTCGTGCAACAGGTGCCCAATCGCCTTGGCATCAGCGCCTGCTGGAACTTGCACGGTTTTGTTTGGCTTGCGCCAGCCGTGGCGACGGTCATACACCCGCAGACCATCCACCACTGCGCGATCGGCGGCCGCTTGCAGGGTGGGGTCGATGGTGGTGGTGACGTGGTAGCCCTTGTTGAGGACGTCGCCGCCATAGCGTTCCACCATTTGCTGGCGCACCATTTCGGCCACGTACGGGGCGTATACCTCGATCTGACGCTCATGCGGCGCAGCGTGCATGGGTACCTGGCGTGCGGCATCGACTTCGACACGGCTGGCAAAGCCGAGCTCTGCCATGCGCGGCAGGATGTAATTGTCACGCCGGATTCGGGCGCGATCGGGGTTGCTGATCGGGTTGCCACTGGACGGGAACTTGGGGATGCCGGCAAGCGTGGCGGCTTCATCCAGGTTCAGCTGATCCAGGGTTTTGCCGTAGTAGTACTCGGCGGCAGCGGCCACCCCATACGCGCGATTGCCGAAGAAGCTTTTGTTCAGGTACAGCTCAAAAATCTCGTCCTTGCTCAGCTCTCGCTCCATCTTCATCGCCAGCAGCATCTCAGCGAACTTGCGACGGAAACTGTATTCGGAGCTCAGAAAAAATTGCTTGGCAACTTGTTGGGTGATGGTGGAGCCGCCGGCCACCCGTTCTTGTCCGCCGGTCTTGGCCAGCAGCCAGATCGCGCGCGCCACGCCGGTGAAGTCAACCCCGTGGTGTTCGTAAAAATTGGCATCTTCGGCAGCAATAAACGCCTGCTTGACCCGCGCCGGCACCTTGCGGATATCGATCGGATAGCGGCGCATTTCGCCGAACAAACCAATCAGCCGGCCGTCGCGTGCATACACGTACATCGGCTCCTGCAGCTCGATATGGCGCAGGCTCTGGACATCCGGCAGGCGTGAGTTGATGGCATACACCAAGGCCCCGACAACCAGCGCTCCGATCAGGCAAATTGCGACGGAACCCAGCAAAAACCAGCGCAGCAGGCGAGAAAAACGGGGCATTGGCGCAAATTCCGATTGCAGTAAACAAGATCGCGGAGTATATGATGATGCGCCGGCAATCACCGGCCCACGGGGGTGGCCGGTTCAGATCTGCGCTTGCGTTGATCGAGCCGAGCGGGACGGAAAATGGGGTTTTCGGCGGGTGGGCTTTATGTTTGGCTTGCCTTGCGGTAAAAAGTCCGTTATTCATGTACTACAGCACCTAGTGCGCGCAAGCGACTGTGGGAAGGGGAGAAGCCGTGGGCTTGGGGACAAAAACACAACCGCCGTTGATCGGCGTGGACATCAGTTCGACCGCAGTCAAGCTGTTGCAGCTTGCGCGGACGGGCGATCGTTATCGCGTGGAGCACTACGCGGTGGAGCCGTTGCCGCCAAATGCGGTGCTGGAGAAAAATCTGGTCGAGGTCGAGGCTGTGGGCGAAGCGATTCGCCGTGCAGTGGCGCGCTCTGGCTCGCGGGTCAAGCATGCGGCTGCGGCGGTGTCTGGCTCGTCGGTAATCACCAAGGTGATTACCATGCCGGCGGCACTCGACGAAGACGAAATGGAGTCTCAGATTGAGCTCGAGGCGGTCAACTACATTCCGTATCCCGTCGAGGAAGTGAATCTGGACTTCGAGGTAATCGGTGCAGTACCGGGCAATTCCGAGTCGGTGCAGGTGCTGTTGGCGGCCTCGCGCTCGGAGAACGTCGAGGTGCGCGCCTCGGCACTCGAACTGGGTGGCTTGACTGCCAAGGTGATTGATGTCGAGGCCTTCGCCATCGAAAACGCGTTTGCGCTGATGGCGTCCACCCTCAACGTTCCGCGGGATGGCTTGGTAGCCTTGGTGGATGTCGGTGCAACCATGACCACGCTGAATGTCTTGCGCGGTGGCCGCAGCATCTACACCCGCGAAAACGTGTTTGGTGGCAAACAGTTGACCGACGAAGTCATGCGTCGCTACAGCCTGAGCTACGAAGAAGCCGGCTTGGCCAAGCGCCAGGGTGGTTTGCCGGAAAGCTATGAAATCGAAGTGCTGGAGCCATTCAAGGAAGCGATGGTGCAGCAAGTCAGCCGTCTCCTGCAGTTCTTCTATGCCGGTAGTGAATTCAATCGGGTCGATCAGATCGTGCTGGCCGGTGGCTGCGCGTCGATTCCGGGGATTGCGGCAATGGTGGAAGAGCAGCTCGGGATTCCGAGCGTGATGGCTAATCCGCTGGCGCAAATGACCCTCGGGCCGCGCGTGCAAGCGCATGCATTGGCTCAGGACGCGCCCGCTCTCATGATTGCCTGCGGGCTCGCACTCAGGAGCTTCGACTGATGGCACGGATCAATCTCCTCCCGTGGCGTGAAGAACGCCGCAAAGCACGGCAGAAGGAATTCGTCGGGATGCTGGGGCTGGCCGTGTTGGCCGGTATCCTGCTCTCCATCCTGATCTACAGCTTCTATACCGGGCGCGTTTCCAATCAGGCTGCACGCAACGATTTCCTGCGCGGTGAAATCACCAAGGTTGACGGTGAGATCAAGGAAATCGAAGCGCTTGACCAGAAAAAGGCCAAGTTGCTGGCGCGTAAGGAAGTCATTGAGCAGCTGCAAGCCAATCGTTCACAAATGGTGCATCTGTTTGACTCGCTGGTGCGCACCATTCCCGATGGTGTGGCACTGACCGCGATCAAGCAAGAGGGCGACATCCTCACCTTGAGTGGACGTTCGCAGTCCAATGCGCGGGTGTCGACCTATATGCGGCAACTGGAAAGCTCCGGCTGGATGACCAAGCCCGACCTCAATATCATTGAGGCGAAGGAGGGTAACCCGGGTCTGCCGTACGAGTTCACCCTGAAAGTCAAGTTGTCCGATCCCAGCAAGACCAAGGGCACGGACGCCACTGCACCCGCGGATGCGGCAGCTGCTCCGGCTGCAGCTCCGGCAGCTCCGGCAGCCCCGGCAACGGCCGCTCCAGCCGCAGTGCAGCCAGCCTCACCTGCCTCTGCACCTGCCGCAGGAGGGAGCAAGTCGTGAACGAAAAGAAAAAAATCAAACTCAACGAGTTGCAGCTCAACAACATCGGTGGCTGGCCACGCGAAGCGCAGCTGGGCTTTTGCGGGCTGGTGGCGTTGTTCATCGTAGTGCTGGCCTGGTTTTTGATGGTGAAAGGCAAGCAGGACGAATTGAAGTCGCTGGAAGCGCAAGAGTCCGATCTGAAAACAGAGTTCGAGACCAAGCAGGGCAAGGCCGCCAACCTGGAGCCACTCAAACAGCAATTGGTGCAGATGGAACAGCAGCTGCAGCAAATGCTGCGCCAGCTGCCCAGCAAGACCGAAATGCCTGACTTGATTGTGGATATCTCGCAGACGGCACTGGCCACCGGCATCCAGAATGACTTGTTCCAGCCGGGTCCGGAAACCAAGCAAGAGTTCTATGCTGAAAAGCCAATCATGTTGCGCATGGTGGGTACCTACCACCAGTTCGGGGCATTCGTCAGTGGTGTGGCCTCATTGCCACGGGTGGTCATCATGACCATGCACGACATCTCGCTGCAGCCCAAGAATGCCAAGAACAATCCAAATGCCCGCATTGGTCCCAACAGTGCGCTGGAGTTGGCAGGCACCGTGAAGACCTATCGCTATCTGGATGAAGAAGAATCGGCAGAATCCGAGGCAGCGGCCAAGGCTGCACCGGCTGTCGACAAGAAGGGGGGCAAGTGAGCATGCGCATGTCATTGTCCAATCGCCTGCCTTGGCTGCTGCTCCTGCTGCTCTGCGCCGCACTCACCGCTTGTGGCGGCGGGCGTGGGGAGCTGGAGAAGTGGGTTGCCGAGGTGAAGGCCAAGCCGGCCCCGCCGCTGGAGCCGTTGCCGGTGATGCAGCAGTTTGAAACCTTTGAATACACCGCCCAGAACCTGCGCGATCCGTTCGATCAGAGCTTCACTGGCGAAGGTGGCAATGGGCCGCGTCCGGATCCTGGTCGGCGCAAGCAGACCTTGGAAATGTTTTCTCTGGACGGCATGAAAATGGTCGGTACGTTGGGTACCGGGAAGGCGCTGGTGGCACTGGTGATGGCACCTGACAAGGTGACCTATCGCGTGCAGCCAGGCACCTACATGGGGCAAAGCGACGGTCGCGTGACCGCCGTGTACGAAGACCGGATTGAACTGGTCGAACTAGTTCCGGATGGCGCGGGCGGCTGGCTTGAACGCCCCGCCAAGATGGCGCTCGAAGACAATTGATTGGGGAATAAACCGATGACCTTCAACAACGCCACGCAAACGCAGCCGATCCGGCGCTCCTTGCCTCTGGGCCTGCTCACCGCCGCCGTCATGGTGGGGCTGTCTGCCAGCGGCGCAAGCGCAACGCCTGCTTTATCTATCACCGCCGTTGGTATCGGGCAGTCTGCAACCGGTGCACTGGCCGACCCGGCCAAGCGTACCCCCGATGCAGTGACTGTTTCCGCGATTGACTTCAAGCGCGGAGATGGTGGATCAGGCAAGCTGATCCTGAAATTCTCGGGTAACGGTGCTGCGCCTGATCTGCGCAACATGGGCTCAAACGTCATTGTCGATGTCGGCAATGCACAGCTGCCAGCGGCATTGCAGCGGCCGATGAATGTGACGGACTTCGCCACCCCGGTGCAGCGCATCGAGGCACGAGCAACCAGCAGCGGCACGCAGCTGGTGTTGGGTACACAGGGCAATTTCGAGTCCATGGCCTATCAGAGTGGCAACGAGTACATCGTTGAAATCGTGCCGCGTGCTGCCGCAGCCAGTGTGGCCAAGACCTCAGGCAAAGCGCCCGCAATGGGCGCGGTCAAGAGCAACGCGGCCAGTAGCGATGCCGGTACCCGCTATAGCGGCAAGTCTGTCACCTTCAACTTCCAGGACGTCCCCGTCCGCACGGTCTTGCAGCTGATTGCCGAAGAGTCCGGGCTCAACATTGTGGCCGCCGATAATGTGCAGGGTAATGTCACCTTGCGCCTGATGAATGTGCCTTGGGATCAGGCCTTGGATCTGGTGCTGCAAGCCAAGTCGCTGGACAAGCGTCGTAACGGCAACGTGGTGTGGGTGGCCCCGCAGAAGGAAATCGCCGATTTCGAACAGGCCAAGGAAGATGC
>NZ_CALMPC010000021.1:0-35133 GCF_937872235.1 uncultured Thermomonas sp. | reverse complement strand
GTCAACAACACCTATTTCTTGCGCGCCGCCTACAACGCGCAGCGCAAAACCCGCGGCGAACCTGAACTCGACTCGATGCAATTCCTGAAGAAGGTGCGCGAGAAGCTCGCGGTATTGCATTTGAAAGATGAGCTGTTGCATCGCGCCGTCAACGAAGGATTTTCGGGTGGCGAAAAGAAGCGTAATGAGATTTTCCAGATGGCACTGCTGGAGCCAAAGCTCGCCATCCTCGATGAAACCGATTCCGGCCTCGACATCGATGCATTGAAAGCCGTCGCCGATGGCGTCAACGCGCAGCGCTCGGCGGAACGTTCCTTCCTCGTCATCACCCATTACCAGCGCTTGCTGGACTACATCAAACCCGATGTGGTGCATGTGCTGGCCGATGGCCGCATCGTGGAAACCGGCGGGCCAGAGCTTGCCTTGCAGCTGGAAGCGCACGGCTATGACTGGATCAAGAACCGGCTGACGCCGGAAACGGCAGCCTGAAATGAGTGCGCTTCTGGACTCTCTGGCCGCGGATTTTCAAGGCGATGCCTCCCAGCGGGTTGCGCTGGATGCCTTGCTGCACGACGGTCTGCCGCAGCGCGCGGAAAGCTGGAAATACACTTCCCTGCGGCAGTTGGAGCGGCGCAGCTTCGTGCCGGCACAGCACGTTGCAGTAGAGGCCATGCAACTGGCCGCCATCCCCGAACCACGCATCGTGTTCGTCAATGGGCAATTGGATGCCACACTCAGCAACCTGTCCGGGTTGATCGGCGGCATTGAGGTGCAGGCGTTGTCGCAACAGCCCGATTCCGGCAACGTCATGCCGCTCTCCGCGCGCAGCGACGAGCCATTTGCCCGGCTCAATGCCACGTTGGCACGCGAAGGTGTGTCGATTCACGTGGATGCCGATGCGCACATGGACACACCACTGCATCTTGTCCATGTCGGCAGCGCGCAAAGCAATGGCGATGCGGCGTGGCATCTGCGCCATCGCATCACACTGGGCGAAGGCGCATCGTTGTCGCTGGTGGAACACGAGCTGGCGGTCAGCGAACATGCCCATCTGGGCAATGTCGTGATCCAGGTGCAGCTGGCCGAACGTGCACAACTGGGCCACGTGCGCCTGCAAGATGCGCCGGCACGTGCCAGCGTGTTTGCCCGCACCGATGCCACACTCGCGCAGGATGCGGGTTATCAACGCATTGATCTTGAACTTGGCGCCGGCTTGTCGCGGCATGAATTGAATGTGCAGCTGCAAGGCGACCGCGCCGCACTCAACGCCAATGGCGTGCTGCTGGCCGATGGCCGCCGACATGTGGATACCCGGCTGGGAATCGACCATATTGCCCGCGACACGCGCTGCAATCTGACCTGGCGCGGGCTGGCAGGGCAGCGCGGCAAGGCGGTATTTCATGGCGGCATCACCATCCATGCCGGCGCGGACGGCAGCGAAGCTGCGCTTGCGAACAAGAACCTGCTGCTGTCTGCCGATGCGGAAATCGACACCCAGCCGGTGCTGGTGATTCATGCCGATGAGGTCAAAGCGGCACATGGCGCCACCGTGGGGCAACTGGATGCCACTGCACTGTTTTACCTGCGCTCGCGTGGCCTGCCGGAAGCACAGGCCAGGGCGTTGTTGACCGGCGCGTTCTGCCACGAAGTGGTCAACGGGATTGCCGATAGCAGCACGCATGCCGCGTGTGCAGCGGCGCTGGAGCGGGCATTGGTACGGGTAGGGGCATGAGTATGGATGCCGCCGCTATCGACTGGGCCTCGGTGCGTGCCGACTTCCCCCTGCTCACCCGGCAAGTACACGGCAAGCCGCTGATCTATTTCGATTCGGCCAATACCGGGCAAAAACCGGCGTGCGTGATCAGCGCCACCGACGATTTTTATCGCCATCACAATGCCAATGTCAGCCGTGCAGTGCACGCGCTGGGCAGTGAGGCCACCGAGGCGTACGAAGGCGCACGCAGCAAGCTGGCGCGCTTTTTCAATGTCCGCAGCGACGAGTTGATCTTGTGCAGCGGCACCACCTTTGCCATCAATCTGGTGGCGTATTCCTGGGCACTGCCGCGCCTGCAACCCGGTGACCGCATTCTGGTCACGCGCATGGAACACCATGCCAATATCGTGCCGTGGCAGCTGATCGCCCAGCGCACCGGCGCTACGCTCAAGGTGGCTGAACTGCTGCCCGATGGCGCACTGGATCTGCCTGCACTGTATGCGGCGATGACGCCCGACGTGAAAGTGCTGGCACTGGCGCACACCTCGAATGTGCTGGGTACCGTCAACCCGGTGGCGCATCTCTGCAAGGAAGCGCGCAAGCGCGGCATCATCACACTCATCGACGGCTCGCAGGCCGCACCGCACATGCCGGTGGATATCACCGCGCTGGATTGTGATTTTTATGCCATCACCGGCCACAAGATGTGCGGCCCCACCGGCACCGGTGCACTGTGGGCACGACGCGAACACATCGACGCCATGCCGCCGTTTCTGGGGGGCGGCGAGATGATCAAGGAGGTGCGTTTCGATGGCACCGTGTTCAACGAAGGCCCGCACAAATTCGAGGCCGGCACGCCCAATATTGCCGGTTTCGTGGGCCTCGGCGCGGCGGTGGATTACCTCTCGCAGCTGGGCATGGCCCATATCGAAGCGCGCGAGCAAGCCTTGCTGGCGCACTTGACCGAAGCACTGCACGGCATCGACGGCCTGCACATCTTCGGCCGTGCGCCGCGCAAGGCGGCGGTAGTGAGCTTTGCCATCGACGGCACCCACTCGCACGATCTGGCCACCTTGCTGGATCTGGAAGGCGTGGCAGTCCGCTCCGGCCAGCACTGCGCGCATCCGCTGTTGCAGTGGCTGGGCGTGGGCACCACCTGCCGTGCATCGCTTGCGTTCTACAACACCCACGAGGAAATCGACGCCTTCATCGTGGCATTGCACAAGGTGCGCAAATTGCTGGGTTGATTTTCGGCTAGCCGCTTGGCCGCAACCGCCCATGCATGCAAGATGTCCGCTCACGGCCCCTGTTCACGCATTGCAACCTCGATCGGGGACACCGGATCAGGGACACTGGGCGAACCGGCCGGCAACAGGGGATGACATTGCATGGGACGCAAGCGGCTGCGCGCGGCACAAGCCCATTTGGACGCCACCATGGCCACCCTTGCGGTGTGGTTCATGGATCAATGGGCCAAAATCGAACGCGGCTATCGGCGGCCCTTGACGTGGGTGGCGCTCAAGTTGAAGTTCGCGTTCTATCCCCTGCTGGCCTGCGCTGCATTGGGTTGGCTGAGCTGGGATTGGACGCATGGCCGCAGTCTGGATTCGGCCGAAGACAGCGTGTTCGACAGCATCGTGCAGTGGCGGCCGGTGGAGCCGCAGCCCTCGGGCAGGACCTTCGTCGTGGAAATTGATGATTGCTCGCTGGAGTGGACCCGGGCGCAAGGCATTGGTGGCTGGCCATGGCCACGCACAGTGCATGCGGACTTGCTGGATACGCTGGATCGCGCCGGCGTGCGCGCGGTGGGGGTGGATGTCATGTTCCTCGACCCGCACAAGGACGACCCGGATGGGGATGCCATGCTGGATGCGGTGGCAGCCGGCGGGAATGGACGTTTCATGTTTGCGGCATCGCGCCAAGCGGCGGATTTTGATGCCGCCTCACCTCTGCATGCTGCGCAAATTGCAGGGGCTTATGCGCTGGATGCAAAGGCGCATGCTCCCGGCCCGCCGGTGGCGGTGTATCTGCCGTTTGGTGCGTCCATGGCCAAGCACTCGGCGATTACCAATGTCAGCCGTGGCCAGGACGGCGTATTGCGCGATGTGCCGCTGCGCGAAGTGGTGGATGACTGGGCGCTGCCGACACTGCCGGCACGGCTGGTGTCGCAACTGACACGACAACGCGCGGCATCGCTACCCGATCATGTTCGGGTGAATTGGCGCCGCAACAGCCGCATGCCCTACATCAGTGCAGCCGATTTACTGGCCGGCAAACCCGTGTGTGAAGCGCCAGGCAGTAAGCTTCCAGACTTGCGCGGCTCCGTGGTGCTGGTCGGCTATACCGCCGCCGGCATCAGCGATACCAAACCCACTCCGGTAAACGCGGCGATGCCCGGAGTGGAAGTCTGGGCCGAAGCCACCGATGCACTATTGCACGGTGGCGTGGTTTGGATGCCGCCCAGCAGTTTCAAATACCTGCTGGCCTCGCTGCTATTGATCTTGACCACCTATGCGTTTTGGCGCGGCGAACCGCATGAAGATGTGGACGGCGTGTTCGTCGCTGTCAATGGCCTGCTGTTGACCGGCGCGGTAATCGGCCTGACATTTTTTGGCGTGTTCGTCGATATTTTCGCCAGTATCGGCTTTGTCAGTCTTTGTTTTGGCATTTGCCGCATGTATGCGGCGATCCAACGCGGTCGCGCTATCGGCAATAATGATTTTCGTGATGAATACGACCCCGATCGCTACCCGTGGCTGGCGATGGTGCGCTTGCGATATGTCAAAGCCGACGGCCTGACTCCCTTCGAAGCCGTGCGCGGCAAGCGCGAATACCGCCGTCTGCTGCGCAGGCAGCTGTATGCCGGTGGGGATGCGGTGATGATTGAAGGCATCGTGGAGCGCAAGAGTTGGCTCCACGAAATCCTCGACGACTTGATGCTGCTGATCTGGAGCGGGGCCGACCGCAGCAGTGTTCTGGAGCAGGTCAAGTCGGACCTGGATCGTCTGCATCAGTCGTTGAATCAGGGCGAACACCCGCTGGATGAGCACGGTCAAGTCATGCTGTGCATCTCGGTCGCCGAAATCGACGACCATCACGACGATACTACTCGCGGCGAACGCATGCGGCTGCGTGAATTATTGGGGCAGGACCTCAACGCTACTGACGAATTTGCCCTGTGTGCCGATAATCGCGAAGCACTCGATCCAGCGCATACTTTGGTCATCGACGACACCTCAGAACCGGATCTTCCATGAAGAACCTCCAGCGCCCGCGCGATCCATCCTCCCGGTTTGCACTTGCCTTGGCCGCTCTGTTGCTGAGCGGCTTGTTGGCTGCGGCTACGCCCACGCCACAGGTAACACCGGCCACCATTGTCAAACCCAGTGTGCAGGTGCACAGCAAACCGGATTTCGCCTCCCCGGCAGTTACGACGCTGACCGAGAACGCACAAGTCAACGTCACCGGTCAGCAAGGCCTGTGGTTCAAACTGGGGTTAGACGGCGGCAAGTCCGGCTATGTGCGGGTCAATGAGATTCGGGTGGCCTACGGCAGCAAGGAAACCGGCGGCTTAGGCAAGGCGTTGTTCACAGGCAAGGCTGGCAAGGGCCGAGTCACCGAAACCGCCAGTGTGCGCGGGCTGGACGAAAGTTCACTGAAAGCCGCCGCGTTCAACCCGGTGCAACTGCAGCAGATGGAGTCCTACCGCGCCAGCCCGGAGGCCGCCGAGCAAGCAGCCACCAAACAAGGCTGGAAAATCACCGACGTGGCTTACGCCGAGGAATACCAGCCGGAGAGTAGCAAGCCGAAGAAAAAAGGGTTCTTCGGGAAATTCAAATCGGATGACGGCAGCAGCAAGGCCACCCAGGCCGAAAAGCGCGAACGTTTCGCGGCGGCGCGCAATTTGTTGGGCTTTGTAAATCCCGGGCTTGCCAACACGGCCGCCTCGGGCGATGCGTTGATTGGCAAATCGGATGCAGAGGTGAGCCAGGAAGAGCTCGAACTCGGCCCGATGATCGCCGGCCGCGTGCTTGGCGCAGCACCGTTGGTCAAGGATCCTGCGATGCAAAAACGAGTCAACCTGGTTGGCCGATGGGTGGCGTCACGCACCAGCCGGCCTGGCCTGCCGTGGACGTTTGGCGTCATCGAAGACAACGAAATCAATGCCTTCGCTGCGCCAGGGGGTTATGTATTGATCACCCGTGGCCTGTATCAATTGTTGACATCCGATGCGGAGCTGGCCGGGGTGTTGGGCCATGAAATCGGCCACGTGGTGCAACGCGACCACTACGAGGTCATTCGCAAGCAGGAGAAGCTGGGCGCGGCCGGTGCCATCGCCTCCAGTCAAATTCATACCGGCGGCGGTGTCGCAGGCAGCCTTGCGCGTAGTTACATCGAAAAGAACGGTGCAGCAATCATGCTCACTGGTCTCGACCGTAGTGCCGAGTTCCGCGCCGATCACGCCGCCGGCATTTATCTGGCGCGCTCTGGCGGCAATCCACTGGCCTTTCTGGCCGTGCTGCAAAAAATGGCGGCACTGGGTTCGGCGTCGCCTGCCATGGCAACGCTGTACAAAACCCACCCGCCACTGGACAAGCGCATGGATGCCGTGGACAAGCAGGACAATGGTGAACTGGCAGCGTACTTGGATCGCTGAACATGCTGCCATCCCAGCCATTGCTGCAGTCCATGTGGCGCAGCAACTGCAACTGATGGTGGTTATCCGAAGGTGAGGTGATGGTTCGCGCCATCACTTCCCGGCCGCATGCCGCCACAGCGCGCGGGTCAGCGGTGGCAATCGGCCTGCGATACCCAAAAGCGAGCCGCGCAACAAGGTGGGCAGCAGCGCATCGTTGCTGTACACGCGATTGATGGCTTCAAACGCATGCGCACCCAGCGCATTTTCACTTCGCCGCGTGCGCGCCCAGCGTGCCAGTCGCGCCGGTGAGGTGATATCCCCACCGTTGGCTTGGGCGGCGCCAAGCGTGGTCTGCAGTGCAGCCACATCGCGCAGACCGTGGTTCACGCCTTGCCCTGCCAATGGGTGCATCACATGCGCGGCATCCCCCACCAAGAGCACCCGGTCCTTGGCCTGGGTGTGCGCCAACTGCCGGCGCAGCGGGAATGCCGCACGCGCCGACTGCAAGCTGAGCGCACCCAGTTCGCCGCCAAATGCAGTCGATAATTCATTCTCGAACTGCGCTGGCGGTGTATCCAGCAGCCGCTGCGCTTCCGCAGTGGGCAATGTCCATACGATCGAGCCCAATCGCGCATCCAGCACGGCATCGCCATCGGCTGAGAACGGTAAAAATGCCACCGGACCTGTGGGCAAAAAACGCTGCCAGCAGGTGCACCGATGCGGAATCTCACTGGCGACGAAGGCCACCAATCCACGCTGCTGGTAATCGTGCACAGGGGCTTCGATGCCGGCGAGCCGGCGCAACGCCGAATGCCCGCCATCGGCGGCGATGGCCAACTGTGCCTCCAGTACCAAGCCATCATCCAACCCGATGCGCACACCTGTATCCAGCTGCTCCAGCTGCTCCACCCGCGCCGGGCAGTGCACGCGCACGCCTGCGCCCGGTAGTGCCTGCCAGAGTGCATCCACCAGCACCGCATTTTCGACAATCCAACCCAGTTGCCGCTCGCCCAGTGCGTCGGCATCAAACACCAATGGATCACCACTTGCCGCATCCCACACCCGCATCCCGCGGTACGGCTGCGCACGCGCAGCCAACACCTGCGCCCACACGCCCAAGCGCGCAAGCAAGGCAGCGTTATCTGGCGCAAACGCAAACACCCTGAGATCACGCTGCTCACGTGTCCATGCGGTGGGGCGCTGTGCTTCCACCAACGCCACCTGCAAGCCTTCGCGGGCCAGCATCAAGGCACTGGCGGCACCAACCACGCCGCCGCCCACGACCACCGCATCCAATCTGCCGCGCCGGCTCATGCCACCTTCCCCCTGCACAGTGCGGGCACATCACCGCGATAGCCCATCGCGCCGCCCACCAGCCAGCCCTGCAAGCCACCGATGGCATCCCCGGCCAACAAGCCGGCGCTGCGCAGTGGACGCAGCCAAGCGGCATCATTCGAGGTGAATTTTGCCAAGCCATCGGAGAACGCCAAGGTGCGCGTGCGGTCTTCCGTACGCCGCAGCGCATACCGTCGCAGCACGGATTCATCGCCCGGATCCTGTTGCGCATCGGCAATGCATTCGGCCAAGGTCAGCGCATCCCGCAGGCCCAAATTGAACCCTTGCGCACCCAATGGGTGAATGGCTTGTGCAGCATTGCCCACCAGCACCGCACGCGGCGCCACCAAGGCGTCGGCCACACAGCGCTGTATCGGATAGGCGCTACGCGGACCCACCTCCAGCAAGCGCCCCGCGCGCCAGCCAAACACAGCCTGCACACGCGCCAGAAACGCGGCGTCCGGCAAGGCGGCCACGGCGTCCGCATCGGCACTGGCCACCCCATGCACCATGCCGTAATAGCCATCACCACGTGGCAACAATGCGGTGGGGCCGGTCTCGGTCAAGCGCTCGAAGGCGCTGCCATCCGGCGCACGCCGGGCGCGCAGGCGGGCCACGAACAAGGTTTGGCCGTAGTCGTGATCCTGGGTGCCGATCGCCAATGCACGGCGCACTTCACTGCGGTTGCCATCGGCGGCCACCAGCAGCTTGGCACGCACCTCGCGCTCGCCCGCGGCATCGGCAATCCGCACGCTGCGCAGGCCAGCGTCGATTGGCCCCACCCCCAAAAACCGCGCCGGACGGTAGCGGGTCAATTGCTTCAGCTGTTGCAAGCGCGCTTCCAGCGCCTCGCCAAAATCACGCGCCACCACCACCCGTCCGAATTCACTGCGGCCATAGGCGCTGGCCTGCAATTGGATACGGCCAAAATCACCCGCACGGCTGATATGGATCCGCCGAATACTGCCGGTGGGCGCGCGCATCAAGGCCAGCACACCCAAAGCTTCCAGCGCGTGCAGCGTGGCCTCGGCAAAACTGAGGTTGCGCTGGTCGAATACCGGCGGCAGCGCGCCCGTTGGAGCAGCCTCTACCATGCCCACATCCAACCCCAGCACATCCAGCGCGATGGCCAAACTGGCGCCCACCAAACCACCACCGACAATCACTACGTCGTGCGCCGGGGAATCACTACGAAGGTCTTGAGTCATTGCGCTATGCTAACGGCTTCGCTGCAACCAACGAATACCGCCATGAACCGTCCCGCTTCAATGACTGCCTCCGGCCCGCTGGTGCTGGCTGCGCTGATCTTCGCTGCCGCCCTGACCCGGGTGTTGCCGCATCCGCCGAATTTCTCGCCGATTGAAGCGGTCGCGTTATTTGGCGGCGCGTATTTCGCCAAACGCAGCTGGGCGCTGATCGTACCGTTGGTCGCGATGTTTGCCTCCGATTTGGTGCTGGGGCTGGTCAACGGCGGTATTTACTGGAGCTATTTCGCCAGCGCCGGTTATCTGACGGTGTATGCCTGCATCGCGCTGTCCACCGTGCTGGGCTTTGGCCTGCGCGGCAAGGTTGCTGGTGGCCGCGTGCTGGGCTATGCACTGGCGGGGTCGCTGCTGTTCTTCGTGGTCACCAATTTCGCCACCTGGCTGGGCAGCAGCATGTACCCGCAGAACGCGGCGGGCCTGCTGGCAGCGTATGTGGCCGGCATTCCGTTCTTCCAGTGGACTGTACTGGGCACCTTGTTCTACGCCGGCCTGCTGTTTGGTGGCTTCGAGCTGCTGCGCCGTGCCAACCCGGCGCTGCGCGCACAGACGGTCTGATGGGCAACCGGCTTTCCAGGATCTACACCCGCACCGGTGACGATGGCAGCACCGGGCTGGGGGATGGCACCCGCGTGGGCAAGGATTCGGCGCGGGTGGAGGCCTATGGCACCGTTGATGAAGCCAATGCCTGCATCGGCCTGCTGCTGGCCACGGACATGCCGGAAACCGTGCGTGACTTGCTGACCCGCATCCAGCACCAGTTGTTCGATCTGGGTGGCGAGCTGTGCATCCCCGGCCATGCGGCGATTTTTGATGCGGATATCGATGCGTTGGAAGCGCAACTGGACCAGTTCAATGAAGGTCTGCCGGCGCTGAAAGAATTCATTCTGCCCGGTGGCGGCGAAGCGGCCGCACGTTGCCACATCGCCCGCACCGTGGTGCGCCGGGCCGAACGCCGCACGGTGGAGCTGGCGCGGCTGGAAAACGTACGCCCGCAGCCAGTGCAATACTTGAACCGGCTCTCCGACTTGCTGTTTGTACTGTGCCGCGTGCTGGCACGCGCCAGTGGCCATGGCGAAGTGCTGTGGAAGCACGAGCGCCGCAAGTAATCCCCCAATCCAAGCCCTGCGCCAGCCTCGTGATTCAGGTTTACACCCACCCCGCGTGCCTCGCACACGATACAGGCCCCGAACACGTTGAGCGCCCCGCACGCCTGAGCACCGTCTTGCGCGCACTGGAAACCGCGCACCCCGACATCGACTGGCAACCAGCCCCGCGCGCAACCCGCGGGCAATTGCTGCGCGTGCACGATGAAGCGCTGCTGGCCACCGTGCTGGAAACCGCGCCACACGGCTTGATATCGCTTGATCCAGACACCGTACTCTCCCCCGGGTCGGGGGAGGCCGCCTTGCGCGCCGCCGGGGCCGGCGTGGCGGCGGTGGATGCCGTGCTGGAAGGCCGCACCCAGCGCGCATTCTGCGCAGTGCGCCCGCCCGGCCATCACGCTACCGCCAGTGCCGCGATGGGCTTTTGCCTATTCAACAATATCGCCGTGGCCGCGCGTCATGCGCTGGATAAACACGGGTTGGAACGGGTGGTGGTTGCCGATTTCGACGTCCACCACGGCAATGGCACGCAAGCCATCTTTGCCCAGGAACCCCAGCTGCGCTTTGCCAGTTCCCACCAATGGCCGCTCTACCCCGGCAGCGGTGCACACAACCAAACCGGCATCGGCAATATCGCCAACGCCCCCCTGCCAGAGGGCGCAGGCAGCGCCGCGTTTCGCGCCGCGTGGCAAACCGAGCTGCTGCCATTTCTGGATGCCTTCAAGCCGCAACTGGTGCTGATTTCTGCCGGCTTCGATGGCCACCAGCGCGACCCGCTGGCGAATTTGCAGCTGGATGCCAACGATTACGCATGGATCACCCGCGAACTGGTCGTGATTGCCAACCGCCATTGCGGCGGCCGGGTGGTTTCGATGCTGGAGGGCGGCTACGATTTGACCGCACTGGCCGAGTGCAGTGTGGCCCATGTCGACAGCTTGCGCTGGTAACCGTTTGCCGCTTCCGGCAAGCTAGACACCCGTTTTTCGTTTCTGGATCGCCCGTGCGCCCAGCCCTGCGCCTGCTACCCCTGACTTTGTGCATCGCCGTTTCGCTGCAAGCCCATGCCGCGGATGGCAAATCAGCACCGACCTACAAGCTGTGCCCGCTGGTGGATGCGGTGCCTGCATTCGAGGATGTGCAAAAGGCACCGGAAGGCCTGAACATACTGAACAACAACCAATTGCCCACCGATTTGGAAGGTGACTTGCTCTCTGGCACCGAAGCCAACCCGGTGTTCAACGGCAATGTCACCATGCGCCGGGGCGATCAGTTCATGGGGGCCGATCAACTGACTTTCGACAAAGCGCAAAACCGCTACAGCGCCGAAGGCAGCGTGCGCTATCAAGCGTCGGGCTTGCGCATGCGGGCAGCGCGTGCCGAAGGCGACCAGAACTCCAATACGCACACCATGCAGAATCTGGAATACCAGTTGCTGTCGCGACGTGGCAATGGCAAAGCCCAGAGCCTGAACATGGCTGGAGATATTGGCAGCTTGTACGGTGCCACTTACTCCACCTGCCCGCCGGAGGAGCGCAATTGGGAGCTGCGCGCCAACCGTATCGACATCAATACCGACACCAATATGGCGGTGGCGCATGGTGCCACGCTGCGGATTGGCAAGATCCCGGTACTGTATTTGCCGTGGTTCATGTTTCCCACCAATGAGGATCGCCGCACCGGTGTGTTGCTGCCGTCGATGTCCAATTCCAACCGCAACGGATTTGATTATCGCCAGCCCGTTTATCTGAATCTTGCACCAAACTACGATGCCACCCTGGTACCGCGCTGGATGAGCAAACGCGGCGGCGCAATGAGCGGGCAGTTCCGCTATCTCAACGAGGCCGGCAACGGCACCGTGGAGGCACTGTGGATGCCGAACGACAAGCTGCGTGATCGCAGCCGCTGGTTGGGGCATTTTGACGGTATCCAGAATCTGTCGCCCAACTGGCAATTCCGTGCCGACATCAATTGGATCAGCGATCCGCGCTACTACGAAGACTTCAACAACAATATTGACGGGCTATCACAAGTCACCTCCTACAGTTCGGTCGGTGCGTATGGCCGCGGTCAGGAATGGAGCGCCGGGGTGAGTGCCGATCACTGGCAGCTGGCCGATTTCACACTGGGCAAAAGCATCCTGCCTTATGACCGCCTGCCACGCGCCTTCGCAAGCTGGGAGCGGCACATGAACAGTGCGCTACAGTTCGGCGTGGATGCCGAGGCCGTGCGGTTCCATCACCCGGTGTACGCCGCCGGTTCACGCCTGGATCTCAAACCGTGGATCAGCGCACCACTGGAAGGGGATAGTTGGTTCCTGCGTCCCACGTTGGCTTATCGTTTTACCGGCTATTCACTCGATCACTCACTGGGACAAACGCTGGGCGGCAACTCGCCTTCGCGTGGGCAGTCGATCTTCAGCCTGGATACCGGCCTGTTCTTTGATCGCGACATGCAGGTCAAAGGCAAGGACTATCTGCAAACCATCGAGCCACGCCTGTTTTACCTGAACGTGCCCTACGTCAATCAGGCCGATATGCCGGTGTTCGATACCCAACCGTTGACCTTCAGTTGGAATCAGTTATTCCGCGACAATCGCTATTCCGGTGCCGACCGTCAGGCCGATGCCAATCAGCTCACTCTGGCGATCAGCACCCGCATGATTCGCCAATCGGATGGGCATGAGCGACTCTCGCTGAGCCTCGGGCAAATCCGCTACTTCGCAGACTCGCGCGTGCGCCTGCCGAATGAGCCGATCACTGAGCAAGGGCGCTCAGCCTGGGTGGTGGACGCCAATTACGCCCCCACCGACCGCTGGACGATTGGTGCCTCCTACCAACGCGATCCCAAATTCAACCGCACCGATCTGGCCAGCGTGCGCGCCCGTTATCTGCTGCCCAACCAAGGTGTGTTCAACTTGAGCTATCGCTATCGGCGCGCACTGCTGGAACAGGTAGACGCATCGTTCCTGTACCCGATCAACGAGCGCTGGAGCATTGTCGGTCGCCAATACTATTCACTGCGCGACAGCAAAACGCTGGAAAGCCTGGCTGGCGTGCAATGGGACAGCTGTTGTGTTGCCGTTCGGGTTGTGGCCCGCCGCTACGTGCAAAATCGCGCTGGCGATCTCGGCAATACCCTGATGTTCGAAATCGAGCTGAAGGGCCTGGGCTCAGCCGGCCAAGATACCCAGCGCGCCTTGCGCCGGGCCATCCTCGGCTACAATCGCGATGATTTGTACTTGGTGCCGCCGCAGATTGCGACGGGCCAGCCTTCCACGCAGGACAACACGAAAATTCCATGACCTCCAGCCATCGCTTGTGTGCCCCTTACTCCCTGCTGGCGATTGTGTTGCCGGTGCTGCTGTTCACTTCTGGTGCACAGGCGCAGGACTACGCAACTCCACAGCCAGTGGATCGCATCGCGGCCGTGGTCAACGAAGACGTGATCTTGCGCAGTGAGCTGGAGCGCGCGATTGCCAATATCCGCACCCAATACGCCGGTCGCGAAAACCAACTCCCACCGGCCGATGTGCTGCAGCGCCAGGTGTTGGAACGCCTGATCTTGATGCGTCTGCAATTGGCGCGTGCCACGGATGCCGGGATCACGGCCAGTGACGAGGATTTGGAGCGCGCGGTGCAGGGCGTGGCGCAGCAAAACAACATGAACGTGGATCAATTGCGCGAGCGCATCGGCAAGGACGGCATGAGTTTCGCTGATTTTCGCAACAACCTGCGCGATGAAATCATCACCCAGAAACTGCGTCAGAGCTTTGCTCAAGGCCGCATCAATGTCAGCGAAGGTGAGGTGGACGCCGCGATGGCCAATGCCTCGGCCGCAGCCAGCCAGCAGTTCCACCTGGCCCACATCCTGATTGGCACACCCGAAGCAGCCACCCCCGAGCAGATCGCCACCGCGCAGAAAAAAGTCGAAGGCGTGAAGAACCTGGTCGAAAAAGGCGAAATGACGTTTGCCGCCGCTGCGGTGCGTTATTCCGATAGCCCCAACGCGCTGGAAGGCGGTGATCTGGGCTGGCGTGGCCTGAATGAAATCCCGCCTGCATTTGCCTCTGCCATCACGCAGATGAAGGATGGCCAGGTCATCGGCCCCATCCGCGGCTCCAGCGGCTTCCAATTGGTGCAACTGGTTGGCAGCCGCACGCAAGCTGCCGGCAGTGGTGAAAAAGTTACCCAATATTCGGCGCGTCAGATTCTGGTCAAAGTGGATGACAAGACCGACGATGCCGCCGCCAAGGCCAAAGCCGATACGCTGGCTGCGCGCCTAACTGGCGGAGCCGAGTTTGCCAAGGTCGCCGCCGAAAGCTCGGACGATGCCACCACCCGCCGCCGTGGTGGTGATCTTGGCTGGGTGGGTGCGGATACCTACGGCACCGCCTTTGGCATGCAACTGGCATCCCTGTCCGATGGCCAGACCTCCGCACCGTTCAAAACCGATGCCGGCTGGGTGATTGTGCAGCGTATTGGCACCCGCGAGATCGCTGCCGGTGACGAAAATCTGCGTGCGCAAGTGCGCGAGACCATTGGTCGCCGCAAGCTGGAAGAAGAGTGGAACCGCTGGCTACGTGAAATGCGTGGCGAAGCCTATGTGGATACTCGCGATGAACAAGGCAAGTCCACGCGTCCGGCGCTGCCGGAAACCCCCAAGGAGCAGCACAAGGTGACCCCGGTTGACGTGCATCCGGAAGGAACCCGTCGGGAGTTTTGATTTCAATGCGCCCACGCCTTGCCCTGATTGCGGGTGAGCCTGCCGGCATTGGCCCCGAACTGGTGGTGCGTGCGGCCCAGCAGGACTGGGACGCAGAGCTGGTGGTGTTTGGCGATGCCGCCAGTTTGCTGCGTGCGGCTGACGCACTTGGTCTGCCGCTGCATTTGCACCGGCATGGCGAGGCAGCCACGCAGCCGCGTAGTTTGGCCATCGTCGACATCCCGCACCCGGTGGCAACCCGCTTCGGGCACCCTGATCCGGCCAATACGGCCTCGTTGATCGCGGCCATCAGCCGCGCCGCCCGCGCCTGCATCGACGGTGAGCTGGATGGCTTGGTGACCGGCCCGGTGCACAAGGCGGTCATCAACGAAGGCGGGATCACTTTCACCGGCACCACCGGTCTGTTGGCCGAACAAGCCGGCTGCGAGGTGGTGATGATGCTGGCCAACTCACACCTGCGAGTGGCTTTGCAAACCGTGCATCTTCCACTGCGCGAAGTCGCTGATGCGATCACCCCCGCGGCCATGATGCGCACCCTGCGTATCGTAGATACGGCACTGCGCACCCAATTTGGACTTGCTGTGCCCACCATCGCCGTACTGGGTCTGAATCCGCACGCTGGCGAAGACGGTCATCTGGGCCGGGAAGAACTGGACATCATCATTCCCTCCTTGGACCACCTGCGCGGCGAAGGGCTGCGTCTGGTTGGCCCGTTGCCAGCCGATACCGCGTTCCTGCCAAACAAGCTGCAGGGCTTCGACGCGGTGCTGGCGATGTACCACGACCAAGGCCTGCCGGTACTCAAGCACGCCGATTTCGCCCACGCAGTGAACATTACCTTGGGCCTACCCTACCCGCGTGTGGCGGTAGATCACGGCACCGCGCTGGAACTGGCCGGCCAGGGCACGGCCGATCCGTCCAGCCTGTATGCCGCCATCCGGACCTGCACGCAGCTGGCGGCGCAGCGGAAGCGCGGGTGATGGAGACCATCAGCTTCGACGGCTTTCTGAAAGTCGAACTGCGCGTGGGCCGCGTGCTGTCCGCCGAGCCCTTCGCGCAGGCGCGCAAGCCCGCCTACATCCTGCACGTCGATTTCGGCCCGGAGCTGGGCGTGCGCAAATCCAGTGCGCAGATCACCGTGCACTACACGCCGGAGGAACTGGTCGGCCGGCTGGTGGTCGCCGTGGTCAATTTCCCGCACAAGCAGATCGGCCCGCTGATGTCGGAATGCCTGGTGACGGGCTTTCACGACGCCGACGGCGCGGTGGCGCTATGCGTGCCGGACAGGGACGTGCCATTGGGAACACGCTTGCTATGACCACAGGATTCACCGAACCGGCCAAGAAACACCTGGGCCAGAACTTCCTCCGCGACACCAGCGTCATCGACAGGATCGTGCTGGCGATTGCCCCGCAGCCGGGGGATGTGATCGTCGAAATTGGCCCCGGCCAAGGCGCCCTGACCTTTCCCCTGCTGAAACAGCACGGTGACATTACCGCGATTGAGTTTGACCGCGACCTGCACGCGCCACTGCAAACCGCCGCACGCCAGCACGGCGAGCTGCACCTGATCGCAGGTGATGTACTGAGCGTGAATTTTTCCGAATTGGCCGCGCAACGCAGCGATGCGCAAGGCCAAATCCGGTTGGTCGGCAACCTGCCCTACAATCTCAGTTCACCGATCCTGTTTCACGCATTGGATCATGCGCACGCCATCCGCGACATGCACTTCATGCTGCAAAAAGAAGTGGTAGAACGCATGGCCGCCGGCCCCGGCAGCAAGGTCTATGGCCGCCTCAGCGTGATGTTGCAAGCCTATTGCAGCGTGACGCCGCTGTTCATCGTGCCACCTGGTGCCTTCATCCCCGCACCCAAAGTGGACTCGGCAGTGGTACGGCTGGTGCCAAAACCACACGGAAAAATCGAGGTTGCCGATCACGCGAGCTTTGCCAACGTGGTGCGTGCCGCCTTCGGCCAACGCCGCAAAACCCTGCGCAATGCCCTCCATGGGGTGGCCGATAGTGCCACCCTCGAAGCCGCCGGCCTGCGCCCGGAAGCGCGTGCCGAGCAGGTGGCCGTGGCTGATTTCGTGCAGCTTGCCAATTTACTTGCCGCCGGTTGATATCTGATTGCCAAAAGCATGGGCGCAGCCTGCCGCCCACCGCTAGAATGGCGGCATGAGCAACAATGATTACCAATTCGATATCGCGGTGAATGCCCACTTCCTGGATGACCAATCGGTACCGGAAGAGGGCCGCTTCGTGTTTGCGTACACCATCCAGATTCGCAACCAAGGCAAGCAGCCGGCACGCTTGCTGGGCCGCCATTGGCTGATCACCGACGGCAACGGCCGGGTACGCGAAGTGGTTGGTGAAGGCGTGGTAGGCGAACAGCCGTGGCTGCGCCCCGGGGAAGGTTTCGAATACACCTCGGGTGCGGTACTGGAAACCGACATCGGCACCATGCGCGGTAGCTACGACATGCTGGCCGATGATGGCACTCGGTTTGCCGCACCGATCCCGGCATTCACCCTGTCCATTCCGCGCACGCTGCACTGAGATGGCGGTCTGGGCCATTGGCGACCTGCAAGGGTGCTACGACGTCACTCAGCGCTTGCTGGAGAAGATCCGCTTCGACCCGGCGGCAGATCGGCTGTGGTTCTGCGGTGATCTCGTCAATCGTGGCGGCCAGTCAATCGAAACGCTACGGCTGGTGCATTCGCTGCGCGAAGTCAGCCACACGGTGTTGGGCAACCATGACTTGTCGCTGCTGGCGGTGGCCGAACGCACCCCCGAGGAACAACGCCGGGTCAACGCCGACCTGCAGGGCGTGTTGTTTGCGCCGGATGCCCCCGAACTGCTGGCATGGCTGCGCAAGCGCAAGCTCTGCCATGTGGATCGTTCGCTGGGCTGGATGATGATACATGCCGGGCTCGCACCGAGGTGGACCACCTTCCTTGCTGAAAAACATGCGCGCGAAGTGGAATCTCGCCTGCATGGTGATAACTATCGCCGGCTGCTGCGCAATATGTATGGCGATAGCCCGGAATGGTCACCACGCCTGCAAGGGCTGGAACGCGACCGCGCCATCATCAATATATTCACTCGCATGCGCTATTGCAGCCCTCGCGGCCGCATCGCGTTCGAACACAAAGGCCCGCCTGGCAGCCAACTGCCGGGCCTGTATCCATGGTTTTCGGTTCCCGGCCATGCCGCACGTGATCTGAAGATCGTCTGCGGCCATTGGAGTGCGCTGGGCCTGCATATCGGCAGCGGGATCCATGCCATCGACACCGGCGCAGTATGGAGCGGCAAGCTCACCGCACTGCAATTGGATGCCGAAAGCCTCAATGTAGTACAAGTGCCGGGCCGCGACGTACCTGCCCCGATGCCGAAACAGCGTCACGCCAAGTACAAGCAGCCACACCCATCGCAACGCCAAAACGGCGGCTAGGTACCGAGATAATCTGCGGCGGCACATCCACGCTTGCGCGGATGGACTTGCACACACACGTGAAGGTCTCCCGTTTCGGGCGTGGCATCACGGTCAATCGCACGTCAGCGCCTCACCGCTAGCGGGAATCGACAGGTCTTCAACTATGCTCATTGACGCTCGTAATCCACGTAGCTAAAGGCAAATGCATGAGCCGCATCGGAGGGATGGTGCATCTGCCGGGTGATACGCCACTGATCCTGCGCAAATTGCGGGAAATAGGCATCGGCAGCCTCCACCGTGGTCTCTACATGGGTCAGATGCAGGCGATGTGCATGCGGTAGTGCCAGCGTATAGAGTTCCCCCCCTCCGATCACGCACAACTCGGGGCTGCCATCGGCAGTGATCAAGTGCAGCGCTTCCTCCAGCGAGGCCACTGCTTGCATCCCATCGAACGGCATCCGTCCACTGCGGGTCAGTACCAGGTTACGCCGCTTGGGTAAAGCACGCCCCAGCGACTGCGCGGTCTTGCGCCCCATCAACACCGGCTTGTTCAAGGTCAGTGCCTTGAAATGGCGCAAGTCATCGGGCAAATGCCACGGCAGGGCATTGCCCTTGCCGATGGCATAGTGAGTATCGAGTGCGGCAACAAGCGAGAGGATTGGCATTGCAGACATCATGCGGGCGACGCCCCAGATCGGGCAAGCCGCACAACATAAACAACCCTGCGCCAAGTTGCGACTAGCGGGGATTGGCCAAAATCCGACTCATCGGTAGCAGGCGTACTTGTGCGGCCGCCAGCATTGCTTCGAATTCGGGCGCCAGCAGCATTGCAAACTCCACATGCCGGGCAGCTGCAATGGCATCTTGCATATGCGATGGCAGGCCAGGATGGCACATCAATACATCACCGTCTTCGGCAGCAGACAACCAGTATTGCACCCGTCGGCGATAACTCGCGGCATCCCCGCGAAAATCATAAACACCCAGCAATCTTGCATTTTGCTGCACGCCGATCCGCTTCGCCCTTGCACTGAGCGCGTGATTGCCCAGTAAATCAATGATCCGACTCTTGAATTGGGTACGCAAATCCAAATGGGCCGCGGCCTGCGGACTTCGAGTAGAACGCAACCACGGCGGGTTGACCGGGTAGCGATGCGCGATGACCTGCAACAATGCGTCGCGGATCATCGGCAATTGATGCACATGCTGATGCCCATCCACATACACGGGGGCATGCCCCATCGCCTGCTCGAAGGCATCCAGTTGGGCGTCGATCTGGTCACGCAGAGCGTGTGCATCCAAACTTCTGGAGTAGACACGCAGCAACAAATGCCGATGCGTTTGCTTCGCCATCGGCGGCAGCGGGCATTCGGTCAGATCCAGGTGCAAGCCCACGTCCAACTGTTGCGGATCATACCGGCGCAATGCGCGTGCACCCTGCTCCCAAGTACTACCGCCTACCATCACGGATACTGCTTGCACCCGTTGCAAACGCAATAATGCAAACACCGCATGATTGATTCCATCATGCAGACCAAAATCATCCACGCACAGGCACACTCGCGGCCCATTAGCATCCTGTGCAACAGCCACATTCATTGCGCAGATCCATGGCCTGCCAGCGAGCCGCGCGGGCAACCCAATGCCACAAACTGCGTATGCTGCGCAGGATCCACCCGCCAAACGACTTGCCGATTATTGGTAGTGATCACCTGTGCTTGCGCGAGAAACGGATAGTCCTTGATTGCATCCTCTGCGCCCACTACCCACGCCACGCCACCGTGACATAACGCAGCGGGCAATGCCTGCGGGAACAGTAGAAGCCGCTTCGCCAATGCGGGTGCAAAACTACCCGCATCTGCAATTTCCTTGCGCCAAGTGTCGCGACGTGCAATCTCAGGGTCGTTCCAATCGTCCACATCAAATACCGGCTGTCGCAAGCGCGCGTAGAACGGTACCGCATACAAATAATCCTTGAGCATATAGACCGACTGGCCCGCCTGGTAATGCGCACGCAGTGCCACGCCAAGCGGTTTGGAGGAATGCCTTGTGTCAATGCTCAACCCAATGACAGCGATCAACCCCACTAGCGCACTGACTGCCAAGGTGATGACCCAACGTTGCTTGCGTGCAGTGGTTTCAACCGCAAGGTAGCTTGCATCGGCGATCAGCCAAGCCAGTGCAGGTAGCGCTGGCAAGATATAACCCAGCAATTTCGACTGCGGAATCGAAAAGAACAGCAGCACACACCCCACTGACAACCCCATCAACAAGCGCACCGCGCCCGGTGTGTCAGTAGTGGTGAAGTAGTCACGCGTCAGCATGCGCCGCAACCACAACACTGCAGGAAAGCTGCAAAGTGCCAACACCGCTGGATAGAACCACCACGGCTGCACATTATTGAATCCGGTCGCCGCAAATCGCTGGAAGTGCTGCACCACGAAGAAATAGTGCAAAAATCCATCGAAACGCTGCTGCATGGCGATAAACCACGGCGCAGTGATCGCCAACAGCAGCATAAGCCCCGGCACCGAAACCAGTGCCCACAGCGTTCGCCAGCGCCAGCGCAGCAACACCCACAGGCCGATCACCATCGCTGGAATCACAAAGCCAATCAGCCCCTTGGCCAGCAATCCCAAGCCAGCCAGCGCATAGGCCAACCACAACATGCGCCGGTAGCTGCACCCTTGTTCGAAGCACAGCGCGGCATCCGCCAATGCCAGAATGGTGGCCGTGATGCAGCCGGCCACCAACATGTCCAGGTTGGCAAATTGGGCTGCCGCGAAATACATGGGCAAGACCAGCAGCACTAGCAAGCTGCGCCGTGCAAGCAGCAGCCCGCACCACCGCCGGGTAAATAGATACAACGCAATCGCACCCAAACTGGCACCCAATAACGATGCCGTCCGGGCTGCAATTTCGATCGGCCCAAGCAACCATAATGCCGCAGCCGTGATCCAATAAAACAACGGCGGCTTGTGGAAGAACGGCATGCCGTCAAGGGTGGGAGTCAGCCAATCGCCCGAGCGCAACATTTCCCACGCAACCGTGGCATAGCGCCCTTCATCCGGATGCATCAATGGCCGCATCCATGCGGTGGCGGCCAGCCACAACAGGACAATCCCCAGCACGATCGCCGTATCCCATCGCTTCAGCGGCGGCGTGCTCATGATTCACCTCGCAAGCCCTGCCCTAGTGCACGTTTGACTACAAAAATAGGGCGGCGCTTGGCCTCCTCATAAATACGCCCCACGTACTCGCCGACCACGCCCAGCGATACCAGTTGAATGCCGGAAAACAGCATCAGACTCACCACAATCGTGGTCCAACCGCTCACCTGATGGCCAAAAACAAGATACACGCCGGTCAAATACGCGCCGTAGGCAAAGGCTGCCAATGCCATGAGACACCCCAGAAAAATCACCGTCCGCAGCGGCCACAAGGTGAATGCAAACAGGCCATCCAATGCCAATCGAAACAGCTGGAACTTGCTGAAATGGCTATGCCCATGCGCACGCTGCTCGGGCAGGTATGGCACCGCCACCGCCTCAAACCCAACCCAGGCATACAGGCCTTTCATGAAGCGGTTGCGCTCGGGCATGGCAAGCAATGCCTGCACCACCGTGCGATCCATCAAGCGGAAATCACCAGCGTTTGGCGGGACCCTGAAACGGCTATTGCGGTTGACCACCCCATAAAACCAACCCGATCCGATGCGCTTGAACCAGCTCTCGCCATCGCGGTGCTCGCGCACGGCATACACCACATCGGCACCTGCACACCAATGCCGCACGAAGGTCTCGATCAGTGATAACGGGTGCTGCATGTCAGCATCCATCATCATCACCACATCGCCCGCCGCCGCTTGCAGGCCTGCGGTAAGCGCAGCTTCCTTGCCAAAATTACGCGACAGTTGCACCACCCGCACCCCGTCTTGCTGCGCCCATTGCGCCATGAATTGCGCACTGGCGTCGGTGCTGCCGTCATCCACCAGCACGATTTCCCAACGCTCGGCCACCTGTGCCAGTTGTGCCTGCAGTAGCGGCAGTAACCGTTGCAGATTTTCGGCTTCGTTGTAGCAAGGCACGATGCAGGACAGTGCATGCAGTGTGCGCGATAGGCGTGCATGGCCCGTTGTCGAATGGGTCTCGCGCATGCGGTCCGCATGCGCAGCCATCGCCGGTTGGGTGGTCAACATTCAGCACCTCGGGGGAGGGACGCACGAGGCCACCGGAATGAGTTACACCGCTACCGGAGCCCTGATCGGCGGGTGCGGGGTATAGCCCTCGATCGCAATGTCCTCGTATCGGAAGGCGAAGATATTCTTCACTTCGTTATTCAATCTCAGCTGCGGCAACCCACGCGGTGCCCGCGCCAGCTGCTCACGCGCCTGTTCAAAATGGTTGGAATACAGGTGCGCATCCCCCAAGGTGTGTACGAAATCACCCACACCCAAACCGCACACCTGCGCCACCATGTGGGTCAACAAAGCATAGCTGGCGATATTGAATGGCACCCCCAGGAAGATGTCGCCACTGCGCTGGTAGAGCTGGCAACTGAGCTTGCCATCGGCCACGTAGAACTGGAACAGACTATGGCAGGGCATCAGCGCCATCTGCGGCAAGTCGGCCACATTCCATGCGCTGACGATCAAGCGTCGCGAATCCGGGTTGCGGCGGATTTCATCCACCACCCACTGGATTTGGTCGATGGTCTGGCCATTGGCACCCTTCCAACTGCGCCACTGCTTGCCATACACCGGGCCCAGCTCGCCATCGGCATCGGCCCATTCGTCCCAGATGCTGACCTTGTTGTCGCGCAGATACGCAATATTGGTACTGCCCTGCAAGAACCACAGCAGCTCGTGGATGATCGCGCGCAGGTGCAGTTTCTTGGTAGTCACCAGCGGGAAGCCCTGGCTCAGATCGAAGCGCATCTGCCAGCCAAACACGCTGCGCGTGCCGGTGCCGGTGCGGTCGGCCTTTTCGCTGCCGTGCTCCAGCACATGCCGCAACAGGGCGAGGTAGGCCTGCATCAGCGCACGTCAGGTTGCAAGGTGGGCGCACGGCGTGAGTGCCACAGCCAGAATAGACCCAGCAAGATCAGCGGCGTACTCAGCACCTGTCCCATCGTCACCCAACCGAAGGCCAAATAACCCAATTGCGCGTCTGGCTCACGCACAAACTCGACCAAGAACCGGAAGCTGCCATACAGCAGTGCAAACATGCCAGAGACTGCATAACGGGGGCGCGGTTTGGCCGAGAACCAGACCAGCACGCAAAACATCACCAAGCCCTCCAGCGCCGCTTGATACAACTGCGATGGATGGCGCGCAAACCCATTGAGGGCACCACTTTCGAAATAGCTACGCAGTGTCGCCGCATCCATCGACGCAAACGGCTCGGGCAGCGCACGCGGGAAGATCACACCCCAGCCATCGAACACGGTTCCGGCAGTGGGCTTGCCCCACAACTCGCCACCAATGTAGTTGCCGATTCGGCCAAACCCCAGGCCGGCCGGCACCAGTGGTGCCATGAAATCCACGGTGTCGAAAAAATGCAGATGATGCTTGCGCGACCACCAAGCAACGGCGGCCAACACGCCCAGCAGGCCGCCATGGAAGCTCATGCCGCCTTGCCAGACCCGCACGATCATCAGTGGGTCCTTGAGGAACTCACTGAGGTCGTAAAACACGATGTAGCCAATGCGCCCACCCAGCACCACACCCAGCATCGAATAGAACATCAAGTCGCCGAACCCGTTGTCATCCACGCCGGGCAACCGCCCTGCACGCACGCGCCGCCGACCCAGCCACCATGCCACGACAAAACCAAGCAAGTACATCAGCCCATACCAATGGACTTTCAGCGGCCCCAGCGAGACGGCAATGGGGTCAATCTGGTGCAGATAGGGCATGTGCATCCTGGTTCCTGATCAAGTAACGCCGCGGGGGCTTACCACTCGCCCGCACCCGGCACGTGATGCGAAGCCGCTTTGCGCCGCATCAGCAGGTTCAGCCATTCAACCAATACCGAGAAGGCCATGGCGAAGTAGATGTATGGCTTGGGTACGTGTACTTCCAGTCCATCCAGGATGAGCACGGCACCGACCAGCAGGATGAACGCCAGCGCCAGCATTTTTACGGTGGGATTGGCGTCAATAAATGCGCCCAGCGGGTTGGCCGCCAGCAGCATGATGGCGACCGCGGCCAAGATTGCGAACACCATGATCGGAATGTGTTGTGCGATGCCGACAGCGGTAATGACCGAATCCAGCGAGAACACGATGTCAATCACCGCAATCTGTGCGATCACCATGCCAAATACCGCTGATGCCTTGGTGGTGCGCGGGTCTTCGTCATCACCGCCGGTAATCAGATCACGGATCTCCAAAGCCCCCTTCACCAACAAGAAAGCCCCCCCGATGATCAACACCAGATCGCGAATCGAAATCCCCATCCCAAACAACGCAAACAGGTCTTTCCCCATGCGTGCCAGGTGCGCCAAGGTCACCAGCAACAGGATGCGGGTGATACAAGCGACCGCAATACCCAATTTGCGAGCAGTAGGCTTGCGATGCTCGGGCAGGCGACTGACGGCAATGGAGATGAACACCAAATTATCAATGCCCAGCACGATTTCCAATGCGCTCAGGGTGACGAGGGTGAGCCATGCGTCAGGGGAAGCCAGAAAACTCAGATCCATGTGCTACTCATCCCGTCAACCGTGCAATACGCGCGGGCCCAACAACACCGCCCACACCAGCACTACGTTCATCATCAGCACAAACACCGCTGCCGACCCCATATCCTTGGCGCGACCGGCCAGTTCGTGGTGTTCAGAGCCATAGCGCTCGATCACCGCCTCCATCGAAGAATTCATCAGCTCCATCGCCAGCACCAACAGGCAACTGCCGATCAGCAGCACACGCTCGACACCGGTTGCGCCCAAGTACCAGCCCACCGGGCCAAGCACCGCAAACAGACAGACCTCAAGGCGAAAAGAGGACTCGTGCAGCCATGCGGCACGCAGACCCAACATTGACCATTTGGCAGCGCGCAACACGCCCGCAGGCCCGCGCGGCAGGTGCCCATAGAGATCAGCCACGTGCAAACACTCGCGTGGTGGCAACTGAAGCAGGCTTGCAATCGGGCATGGAATGGATCAGATCCGGCGGGGCAAGCGGTCATTTTGCCACAAGCCCCACACCCGCCGTCCGTTAAGGAATTGCAAAGGCCACGCGATTACTGCGACCGCAGTGCATCAATGGGATCGAGCAAGCTGGCTTTGCGCGCTGGGTAGTAGCCAAAAAACAGCCCCGTGCAAATGGAGAACGTAGCCGCGAGCAATATCACTTTGGCATTGAGCTGTACCGGCAAATCACCGAATTTGCCGACCAACAATGCACCGACTACACCGATGCCAATGCCGATAATGCCGCCGATCAGCGAAATCAGCATGGCCTCCGCCAGAAATTGCAGGCGCACATCGCGCGGGCCGGCGCCCACCGCCATGCGCAAGCCGATTTCACGGATGCGCTCTGTCACCGAGACCAACATGATGTTCATGATGCCGATGCCACCAATGATCAGGCAGATGCCGGCCACTGCGCCCAGCAGCTTGGACATCAGATTGGTGGTGGCGGTACGGGTGGCCACGATCTGGCTGATATTGCGCACCGCGAAGTCATCGTCCGCGCCCGGCTGAATCTTGTGCCGTTGACGCAGCAAATCCTCGATCGCGGCCTGCGCGGCATCCAGATGCTTGGCGTCGTCCACCCCCACGGCAATTGACTGCACGGCGCCGGGCGGCATGCCTTGCGCGGTGGACAACCGGCGGCGTGCGGTTTCCAGTGGCACGACCACGATATCGTCTTGGTCCTGCCCGAAACCGCCCTGCCCCTTGCTGCCCAGGATGCCGACCACGGTGAACGGAACCCGACCCAGGCGAATGCTTTGACCGATCCCGCTTTCATCGCCAAACAAGGTTTTGCGCACGGTTTCGCCCAGAATCACCGGCTTGCTGCTGCCGCCGTAGTCGGGGGTATCAAAGCCCTGACCCTGCACAATCTGCCAATCGTTGATCGCAAACCAATCGGCTTGCACGCCCTGCCATTGGGTAGAGGCATTGTTTTCGGCAAACACCACCTGACTGCCGCCGCGCAACGAACCGGCCACGTATTGCACCTCCGGTACTTCATTGCGAATGGCCTCCACATCGCCTTCGTTGAGTGACCAGCGGCTACCCTGCGCCATGCGTGCGCCACCCGGCCCCATGCCGCCGGCACTGCCGATATCCAGCCGCTGCGAGCCAAGGCCTGACACCATCTTGTCGATCTCGGCCTGCGTGCCCTGCCCAATCGACACCATCACGATCACCGCCGCAATACCGATGATCACGCCCAGCGAAGTCAGCGCACTGCGCATCCAGTTGCCGCGCAGGGCGAAAAACGCAGTGCGCAGGATGTCAGTGAAGCTCATGCGGCCTCCGCCTCTGTTTGCGCTTGCAACCGACCATCGTGCATCACAAAGGTACGGTCGGCATGTGTGGCTACTTGTGCATCGTGGGTAATCAGGATCACGGTATGGCCGTCATCGCGCAAACGTTTGAACAGGGTCAGGATCTCCTCGCCGGTCTTGCTGTCCAGCGCGCCGGTGGGTTCATCGGCCAACAGGATCGGCGGGTGGTTGACCAGCGCGCGGGCGATCGCCACGCGCTGCTGCTGGCCGCCAGAGAGTTCATTCGGGAAATGGTCGGCACGGGCGCCCAGACCCACGGCCTGCAGCGCGGCCAAAGCACGCCGCCGCCGCTCGGCCGGCGGGATTTGCGCGTAACCCATTGGCATCGCCACGTTGTCGGTGGCATTCATGCGTGGCAGTAGATGAAAGCCCTGAAACACAAATCCAATCTTGTCGCGCCTCAGCTTTGCCAATTGCTCGGCATCCAGCGTCGCCACATCCACACCATCGCATTCGCAGCGGCCACTGGTGGGTGTATCCAGGCAGCCCAACAAGTTCATCAAGGTGGACTTGCCCGAGCCAGACGGCCCCATGATGGCCACAAACTCGCCACGCTCGATACGCAGATTGACGTCTTGCAGGGCCACCACTTCCGCCTCGGTACCGGCGGCATACACCTTGCCAAGTTGGTGGGTCAAGATCACCGGAACGGTGTCAGCCATCACTTGCTCTCCGTCGCCGCACGTTCGCCAGAAATGAGCGTGTCGCCTTCCTTGATGCTGCGCCCCGAGACTTCGGTAGCAGTGCCGTCACTGGCCCCCACCTTGAGCATCACTGCCTGCGGCTTGCCATTGACCAGTTTGTAGGCCATCACTCGTTTGGCATTGATTTGCGCATCCATGCCAGCATTCCATTTGCCACGCTGGGCATCATCCAGGGTCGCGGCAAATGCCGAGAATTGCTGGCTCATGCGGTCACGCATGCGGGCACGCATCTGCGCCATCATGTTGGCGTCGCCGCCACCACTGCGACGCGGCCCACCCATGCCTGCGCCGCCAAACAAGCGGCTGCCTCCCCCTTGTTGAGGGCTGCCTGATTGCACCTGCGCGGCACGCTCGGCTTGCTTGCGCTGCATTTCTTCCAAGGCCGCATCAAACGCGGCTTTCTGCTCCGGCTTCAAACTCAACGTGGCGGCCAGATTTTGCAGATCTTCGCCCATCCCCGCGCCGCGTCCGCCATTACTGCCGCCGGGTGCCGCACCGTCTGGCTTCATGTCCGCCAACGGCGAGCCATCAGCCGGCTTGAAACGCAGGGCAGCATTGCCCACCTTGAGCACACCATCGCGCTTGCTGACTTCAATCTGTGCATTGACGGTCAACCCCGGCAACAGGGTGCCATCGCTATTGTCCACGCTGACCACCACCGCATAGGTCACCACGTTATTGGTGGTGGTCGCCGCCATCCGCACTTGCTTGACCACGCCGGCAAATTGCCGATTCGGGAAGGCATCGGCGGTAAAACTCACCGTCTGGCCTTCTCTGACTTGGCCGATGTCGGATTCATCCACCGCCAATTCAATCTTCATCTTGGAAAGATCTTCGGCAATGGTGAACAACACCGGCGCGGAGAAGCTGGCGGCCACGGTTTGGCCAGGGTCGATGGTGCGGGTCAGCACCACGCCATCCACTGGCGAGCGAATCACCGCACGTCCGATATTGACCTCGGTGGTCTTCAACGCTGCCGATTGTTGCCGGATCAGCGCTTGCGCCGAGTTCACCTGCGCCTGCGCCTGATCACGGCTAGTGCGTGACAAATCCAGATCACTGCGAGCGATTAGTTTTTGCGCTGCCAAGTCGGATTTACGCTGAAAGTCCGCGCTGGCATTGCGCAAGGTGGCCTGCGCCTGCGCCAATTGCGCACGCGCACTGGCGATCTGCGCATTGCCCTGCTCCAGCTGGGCCTGATACGTGGACGGGTCGATTTTGGCAAGGATGTCGCCCTTCTTCACTGGCGAATTGAAGTCCACCAGCACATCGGTCACCTGCCCGGAAATCTGGCTACCCACCGTCACCGTGGTAATGGCACTGAGCGTACCGGTGGCGGAAATCGCCACCCGAATATCACCGCGCTGCACGGTCTCTGTGCGGTAACCGCCGGCAGCATCGGCAGCTTTATGTTTACTCCAGTAATAGCCGCCCGCTGCCAGCGCTGCGACTACGGCCGCAGCCACGGCAATCTTGCGCAAAGGGGAAAAACTCCTGGAACGTGATGACTGGCTCATGCGGGCTTTGGACAGGGTTTGGGAGGGTATCTGGAATCAGAACGCACCAGTATGCATTTGGTTGACAGCGCGTTGCCACGCGCCCGTCTCCCAACCCTTGCCGCCGGGTAGTCAGGCCAGCACGGAAGGCGCAAATACAATACTGGCGCGGGTCCCGCAACCCAGCGTGCTTTCCAGCCGGATCGACCAGCCGCAGCGCACCGCCAGCCGATGCGCCACCGACAGCCCCAAGCCTGGCCCACCGGCGACCCCCGCACGCGCACAGAAAAACGCTGCATGCGCCTGTGCCAGTGCCTGTGCGTCCATACCAATGCCGGTGTCTTCCACCAGCACCCGGTCTGCGCACACCCGCACCCGCACCTCACCAAGATCGGTGAACCGCACCGCATTGGCCAACAGATTGCCCAAGATCACTTGCAGCACACGCGGTGGCGCGTGCACGCTGGGCGTCGCCTCCTCGACCCATTGCAGATTCAGACCCTTGGCCTGCAGCGCGGGGCGCACACGCTCCAACTCCTGTTGCACCACCTCGCGCACAGGAAAATCGACATAGACCAACGCGCAATCTTCCGCGCGCGCCAACAACAGCAAGGCATCAAGGATGGCCTCCATATCCCCGACGGCCGCCTGAATTCTCTCCAATGAGCGTCGCGACGAACACGACAACCCATGGTCATGCGCCAACAGATCACTAGCCACCCGAATCACGGTCAAGGGCGTGCGTAATTCATGGCTGGCGGCATGCGTGAATTCATGTTCGCGTACCGCACTCACTGCATCTTGCGAAGCGGATGTGGCAACGATGTGTTGCTCTGGTATCGCCATCGTGACGGCTCAACCAGCCAACGCCGCGACCCGATAGCCAGCGCTTTGCACGGTATGTAGCAAGGGCTGTTCAAAGGGCTTGTCGACCACTTTGCGCAAGTTGTAAAGATGGCTGCGCAGAGTGTCTGAATCAGGCAAATCATTACCCCAGATTTCACGCTCGATATCCTGCCTGCTCACCACCCGCGGCGACTCACGCATCAAAATGCCGAGCAAGCGTATCGCCGTGGGGGATAACTGCAGGGTGTGCCCGGCACGCGACACCCGGTGCGTCGCCGGATCCAGGCGCAAATCTCCCACCTGCAGGATCTCAGCGCCAATCATCCGATGATCACGCCGAATCAGCACACGCAAGCGGGCCTCCAACTCGCGAATGGCAAATGGCTTGGTCAGGTAGTCATCCGCCCCGGATGACAGGCCATTGAGTTTTTCATCCAACGTGTCACGTGCTGTCAGCATCAGGATGGGCGTGGTCTTGCGAGCGTCCTCACGCAGCCGCCTGCACACCTCCATGCCATCCATTCTTGGCAGCATCAAATCCAGCACGATAGCGTCATACGGATTGCTGGTCGCCAGCCGATAGCCGTCCAATCCGTCGCTGGCGAAATCCACTTCAAAGCCGCGGCTCTCCAGATACTCACCCACCATCTCTGAAATATTGCGGTTGTCCTCCACAATCAGGATCAGCCCTGCCGGTTCTTGTTCGCGCATACACGCCTACCTGTTCCGAATTCCTAGTTTTTGCCCACCATGCCTGCACGCCGGTTGCAGCCGCGTGAAGGGGCTAAGCTTTGGCCTCCCTGCCGCCTTCACTACCGCATATGCCTTACGCCCGCCTACTCACCCCGCTGCTGCTGGTTTGCTCCAACGTGTTCATGACCTTTGCCTGGTATGGGCACCTGAAGTATCGCAGTGTTGCCCTGCCCAAGGTCATTTTAATCAGCTGGGGGATCGCGTTCTTCGAATACCTGCTGATGGTGCCTGCCAACCGCATGGGCAGCACGGTATACAGCGCGCCGCAGCTCAAAGGCCTGCAGGAAGTCATCACCTTACTGGTGTTTGCCGGGTTTTCCACGCTCTATCTTGGGCAGGCATTGAAGTGGAACCACTGGGCCGGTTTTGGTTTGATTCTGGTCGCGGCGTGGTTGATTTTTCTGGAGTGATGCGAAGGCATTGCCCCCCCCCTCCCGGAACATGCTAGTTTTGCCACTCAACCCTGAACATGGATGATCAACAATGAACATCGCATCGAAGTTTGTCGGGTTTTGCGCGATGCTCTTGCTGCTCTCTTTGTTTTTGTCATCACCGCCCGCCGCTGCACAAACCAGCCCGAACCCACCAGGAACAGGACCAGTGACGAATTGCTCCACTGGGTGCACAATCATCACCTGCAATGCCACCATATGCACCGTGAACTATTGTGACTATTCCGGATGCCGCGTGGTTGGCCACTACAACCGCCCCAAGAGTGACGCCTTGCAAGCCCACCCAGTAGCCAAGACAGCAAACGGCTCGGCTTCCGGCACCCTGTCCGCCAGTGATGCAAGCCTGCAGTTTGCCATGGCTTGCTCGGAGGCTGCCCACGATTGTCGAATGTATGCAGTCAAGCCAGACGGTGCGACTTATATTGGCAACTATCGTCCCTGATCTAAACGGTAGGTTGGCTTACCATCCGACTTACACAAAATCACAAAACCCCACCCGATGTTGCAGCGACACGGTGACGGCGTAATACTGGCGGTCAGGCGAAATTTTGATACTGAGATACGCATCCTGCTTGAGGTAGCGCGCCAACTGTACCTGCGCATGCGCCGGCAGCAGTGCCAATAGCAAGACAATCAGCAACCCCGTCCACTGTGCGCGCATCGTTATCTTTCCCCTATGCGGGCTGTTTGCACCGGATCTGCAGGCCACTCGCCATCAGCCTTGCCGCTCCATCGCTTTGGCTTGTTCCCAAAACGCATCCTGCTCTTGCAGCGACTTTCCCGCCAAGCCACCGGTTGCTTCTGCCAGTGTCTCCATTGCCCGGAAGCGGCGTTCGAATTTCCGGTTGGCGCGGCGCAAGGCAGTCCCCACATCCACCTCGGCATGTCGCGCCAGGTTGGCGCAGACAAACAAAATATCGCCCAGCTCGTCTTCCAGTCGGTCGCGCGCGGCGGCATCACCGGGGCTTGCGGCTACCGCGTCAAACTCCACGCGCACCTCTTCGATTTCTTCGGCCAATTTCTCCAATACCGGTGCAGGGCCGGGCCAATCGAAGCCGACTTTGGCCGCTTTTTTCTGCAATTTCACGGCGCGCTGCCATTCCGGCAGACCGCGTGCGATACCGGCCAGCGCGGATGTATCGGCATCGCCATTGGCCGCACGTTCGAGCTGTTTGCGCGCCTCCCAATCGGCCAACTGCGCCTGCGCATCGGCAAAGTACGCATCGCCAAACACATGTGGATGACGGCGGGTCATCTTGTCGCAAATGGCATCCACCACATCGGCAAATGCAAAGGCCGTTTGCTCTTCGGCCATGCGCGCATGAAACACCACCTGCAGCAGCAAGTCGCCCAGTTCGTCCTTGAGGTCGGCCATGTTGCCGCGGTCGATGGCATCGGCCACTTCGTAGGCTTCTTCGATGGTGTAGGGGGCAATCGTCTGGAAGGTTTGCTGCACATCCCACGGGCAGCCGCCGTCGGGGCTGCGCAGCTTGGCCATGATCGCCAGCAAACGGTCGATGCCGCCACTCATGCCGGCAAGCGCGCCAGCAAACTACGGTCACCCACTGCGATGAAATCGCCATTGAGCAAGCTGTCGCGCTGGTTGTAGCGGAATGGCCGGCCTTGCAAATCCAGCAACACGCCACCTGCCGCTTCCACAATCGCTTGCCCGGCCGCGGTATCCCATTCACTGGTGGGATGAAAGCGCGGATACAGATCAATCAGTCCTTCGGCAAGTTTGCAAAACTTCAGCGCCGAGCCATAGCCCTGCACATCGGCATCGGGAATCGCGGCCAACAAGTTTTCCGTGCGTGCATCGCGATGCGAACGACTGGCGGCAATCCGCAGCGGTGTGGCCGCAGGAATGCGGCAGGTGATGGCGGTATCGATTTCTCCGTCGCGGCGGAATGCGCCCTGACCCGGTGCACCGTGCCATAACCCGCCCGTGACGGGCTGCTGGATCACACCAAAGGTGGCAGCGCCATGTTCGACCAAGGCGATGTTGATGGTGAATTCGCCATTGCGCTTGACGAATTCCCGCGTGCCATCCAGCGGATCCACCAGCCAAAATGTGTGCCACTGCCTGCGCTGGGCAATGTCGAGGTCCCTGGACTCTTCCGACAGCACCGGGATGTTCGGCGTCAATCCGCGCAGGCCATCGCTGATGCAGCGATGCGCGGCCAGGTCGGCGGCGGTGAGCGGCGACGCATCGTCTTTGTGCTGCACCGCGAACTCACCGTCATACACATTCAAGATTTCTGCCGCAGCGGCGCGGGCAATCGCAATCACGCCATCGCGCAAAGAAGGGGCCAGGTTCATCGTTGTTGTTTCAGCCATTCGCGGACAATAAACAGCGCCGCAATGCTGCGGCCTTCGGAAAACTCTTCCCGCAAAATCAACCGATCCAACTCGGCCAGTTTGCAGGGCACCAACTCCAGCGGCTCTGGCTCATCCCCGGGCAAACGCTGCGGATACAACTCCTGCGCCAGCACAAGATGCGTTTGGTGGCTCATGTAGGTGGGTGCCAAGGTCAGGGTGCGCAGCACGCGCACATCACGCGCACCGTAGCCGGCCTCTTCCATCAATTCGCGATTGGCGGCCTGCTCGGGGGTTTCGCCCGCGTCAATCCGCCCCTTCACCAGCCCCAACTCATAGCGGTGCACGCCGGCCGCATATTCGCGCACCAGCAGCACGGTGTCGGCATCCAGCATCGGTACCACGGCCACCGCGCCATGCCCACGTGCATGCAGGCGCTCGAACTGGCGGCGTTCGCCGTTGGAGAACTCCAGATCAAGCCGCTCCAACCGGTACGGGCCGGCGTCGTGCTCGGTAATGCCGTGGATGATGGGCAAACGGTGGCTCATGCGACCGTCCCGACGGCGATAATGGCAGGATGAAAGGACTTCACGATACCCCCATGATAGCCGCCGATGACGCTTGGCGTGCGCGCGATTTGGCCGTGCTCTGGCACCCCTGCACGCAAATGCGCGAACACCCCGATGCACTGCCGCTGTTCCCGGTGGCACGCGGCGAGGGCGCGTGGCTGGTGGGGCACGACGGCAGCCACGTACTGGATGCGGTCAGCAGTTGGTGGACCAATATCCACGGCCACGCCGAGACCCGCATTGCACAGGCGATTGGCCAGCAAGCCCGCACGCTGGAGCAAGTGATTTTGGCCGGCTGCTCACACGCGCCAGCGGTGGAGTTGGCCGAACGCCTGCTTGCGCGTGCCCCGCAACAAGCCGGGCGGGCGCCCTTGGCCAAGGTGTTCTATGCCGACAACGGGTCGGCCGGGGTCGAAGTCGCCCTGAAAATGGCCTACCACTGGTTTCATAACCAAGGCATCGCTGGCCGCACCCGCTTCGTAGCCTTGCGAGGCAGCTACCATGGTGAAACCTTGGGTGCGCTGTCGATGGGCGATTTGCCGCTGTATCGGCGGGTGTACGCACCGCTGCTGCTGGACGTGTTGTTTGCGCCATCGCCGGATGCATTTGGCACGCAGGATGACGCCGGCGCGCGCGCCTGTGCCGAGGCCGCTGCCAATGCCTTGGCAGCGTTGTTCGCGGCCCATGCCGGCGAAATCTGTGCCTTTATCTTGGAGCCCTTGGTGCAATGCGCCGGCGGCATGCGCATGCACCACCCGCACTACCTGCGCCGCGTGCGTGAGCTGTGCGACGCGCACGGTATTCTTCTGATTGCCGACGAAATCGCGGTGGGCTTTGGCCGCACCGGCACGCTGTTCGCCTGTGAACAAGGCGGCATTCAACCGGATTTGCTATGCCTGTCCAAAGGCCTGACCGGTGGTTTCTTGCCACTGTGCGCGGTGCTGGCCACCCAGCAAATTTACGACGGATTTTTGGATGATTCGCGCGAGCGTGCCTTCCTGCATTCGCACAGTTACAGCGGCAATCCGCTGGCCTGTGCGGCAGCGCTGGCTTCGCTGGCGATTTTCGACAGCGATGCGGTGTTGCCACGCAACCGCGACACAGCCCAGCGCATGGCGGCACAGGCCGCGGCATTTGCCGGCCATCCGGCCGTGCTTGAAGTACGCCAAACCGGGATGATCCTTGCCATCGAGCTCAAACCCGAGCCCGACAATGTCGAGGACGGCCACGCCGTGGAAATTTCCGGACGGCGCGGCCTGCGCTTGTA
>NZ_CALMPC010000020.1:0-35001 GCF_937872235.1 uncultured Thermomonas sp. | reverse complement strand
CACGTCGAGCTGATCGCCTCCGAGAACTACGCCAGCCCGCGGGTGATGGAAGCGCAGGGCAGCCAGATGACCAACAAGTACGCCGAGGGGTATCCGGGCAAGCGTTACTACGGCGGCTGCGAATACGTCGACATCGCCGAGCAGCTGGCCATCGACCGCTGCAAGCAGCTGTTCGGCGCCGACTATGCGAACGTGCAGCCGCATTCCGGCTCGCAGGCGAACCAGGCAGTGTACTTCGCGCTGCTGCAGCCGGGCGACACCATCCTCGGCATGTCGCTGGCGCACGGCGGCCACCTGACCCACGGCGCCAAGGTCAACGCCTCCGGCAAGCTGTTCAACGCGGTGCAGTACGGCGTGAACGAACAGGGTTTGATTGATTACGACGAAGTGGAACGGCTGGCGCTGGAACACAAACCGAAGATGGTGGTGGCGGGCTTCTCCGCCTACTCGCAGGTGGTGGATTGGGCGCGCTTCCGTGCGATTGCCGACAAGGTGGGCGCGTATCTGTTCGTGGACATGGCGCACGTGGCTGGCTTGATTGCGGCGGGCGTGTACCCCAGCCCGGTGCCGCATGCGCATGTGGTGACTTCCACCACCCACAAGACCCTGCGTGGCCCGCGTGGCGGGATCATCGTCGCCAGCCGTGCAGCGATGGGCGATGCCGCCGAGGACATCGAGAAGAAGCTGCAGTCCATCGTGTTCCCCGGCATCCAGGGCGGTCCGCTGATGCACGTGATCGCCGCCAAGGCCGTGGCGTTCAAGGAAGCGCTGGAGCCGGCGTTCAAGGACTACCAGCAGCAGGTGGTGAAGAACGCGCAGGCGATGGCGAAGGTGATCATTGCGCGCGGCTACAAGATCGTGTCCGGTGGTACGCAGAACCACCTGATGCTGGTCGACATGATCGGCAAGGACGTGTCCGGCAAGCAGGCGGAAGAAGCGCTGGGCAAGGCGCATATCACCGTCAACAAGAACTCGGTGCCGAACGATCCGCGCAAGCCCTTCGTCACCTCCGGCCTGCGCATCGGCACGCCGGCGGTCACCACCCGTGGCTACAAGGAAGCCGATTGCGTGGCGCTGGCCGAGTGGATCTGCGATGTGCTGGACAACCCCGGCGACGACAACGTCATCGCCGGCGTGCGTGGCAATGTTGAACTGCAGTGCAAGCAGTTCCCGGTGTACGGCTAAGCCTTGCACTGCCCGTTCTGCCAGCACAGTGATACCCGCGTGATTGATTCGCGGGTGTCCGAAGACGGCGCGACGATTCGCCGCAGGCGCGGTTGCGAGGCCTGTGGCGAGCGTTTTTCCACTTTGGAAATGATCGAGTTGAAATTGCCGGCCATCATCAAATCCGATGGTCGGCGCGAAGCCTTCGATGCGCGCAAGCTGCGGGTGGGGTTTGACCGTGCGCTGCAAAAGCGGGCGGTATCGGAAGAGAAAATTGAGGCGGCGGTGCGCGCAGTGGTGCATCAACTGCGCATGACCGCCGAGCGCGAAATCGAATCGCGCCGGGTTGGCGGCTTTGTGATGGATGAACTGCGCAAGCTCGATCATGTGGGTTATGTGCGGTTTGCCTCGGTGTACCGCAGCTTCGAAGACGTGGCCGATTTCCGCGAAGAGCTTGACCGACTGGAGCGCGAATTGCCGGGTGAGGGGCAATTGCCCTTGCTGGGTGGGGTCGCCGACGGCGGGAAAGGAAAAAAACGATGAGTGCTTTTTCCGCCACCGATCACGCGTTGATGGCGCACGCGCTGCGCTTGGCCGAACGTGGCCTCTACACCACGCGGCCCAACCCGATGGTGGGCTGCGTGCTTGCGCAGGGTGACGCTGTGGTTGGCGAAGGCTGGCACCAGCGCAAAGGCGGGCCACATGCCGAGGTGTTCGCGCTGCAAGCGGCAGGCGCGCAAGCGCGCGGTGCAACGGCATACGTAACGCTGGAGCCCTGCGCACATCACGGCAGCACGCCGCCGTGTGCAGACGCCTTGATCGCCGCCGGCGTCGGCCGTGTGGTGGCAGCGATGCGGGACCCGTTCCCGCAGGTGGATGGGGCTGGTTTTGATGCGCTGCGTGCGGCCGGTATCACGGTGGAATCCGGGCTGATGGAAGCGCAGGCACGCGAGCTCAATCGCGGCTTCCTTGCCCGTATCGAACGTGGCCGGCCGTGGCTGCGGGTGAAGTTGGCCACCAGTTTGGATGGCCGTACCGCGATGGCGTCCGGTGATTCGAAATGGATCAGCGGTGAAGCTTCGCGCCACGATGTGCAGCGCTGGCGTGCGCGCAGTGGTGCACTGCTGACGGGCGCCGGCACGGTATTGGCTGACGACCCGCATTTGACCGTGCGCTTGGACGACGGCATCGACGTCGTGCCGCCCCTGCGCGTGGTGCTGGATCCGGGGCTGGCCACCGTGGCGCGTGGGCATGTGCGCGAAGGGGCTGCACCCACGCTGTATATCCACGCACCGGATGCCAAGCTGCCACGTGGCGTGGCGTTTGAGCACGCGGCCGTGCCGGCACAAGGCACGCGTTTCGATCTGGATGCGGTGCTGCGCCTGCTGGCCGCACGTGGCATCAATGAAGTGCAGTTGGAAGCCGGTGCCACGTTGGCTGGTGCGTTTTTATCAGCCGGTTTGGTCGATGAAGTGCTGCTCTATGTTGCTCCGGTGCTGCTGGGCGAACGGGCACGCCCACTGTTTGATGGTCTGCATATCGATGCAATGACGCAGCGCCTGAAACTGCAACGCATCGACAGCGCGGTGGTGGGCGATGATTTTCGGCTGTTGCTGCGGCCGCTGCCGGCGCCGGTGGAGGCTGCTTAGTCCGGCTCAGGGAATCGCATTCCCCAGCGGCCCCGGATGTTTGCGCACCAAGGCCCATGGCACGATCGACCAATCATCGCTGGCCTCGCAGGCGCGTGCCGCGCGCGGGAAGGACGGCCCGAAAAACACACCGGCAGGGGTCAGATGCCAATTGCCGTACTGCCAGAACTCGACATCGTTGTAATTGCATTCGTCTTCGCTGTCCGTCGGCTGCATCAATGTTGGATACAAGCGATTGAATTGCGCCAACAGCCACGGGGCCAGGGTTTTTTCCTGATACGCCGCTAGCGCATCGTTGGCCTGGGCATTGGGCGTTTGTGCAGGGTCATCCGCCAGCCCGATCACGTGCAGCGGCTTGCCCTTGCCCAACCACAGCAAATCTTCCAGCGCGATGGGCTGGCCTGTATGCGCATCCAGATTGATGCCGGCAGTGCCAAAATCCGGATGCGCGCCGCCGCAGTAATAGTCGGTATGCACCGTCACGCTGATCAGGTGCGGTGTGAATAATTCCGGGGTGACGGTTTGTTCGAAGTCGGCAAGGTCTGTGCCGCGCGCTGACCCCATGCATTCAAAGTAAGCGTCGGTTTCCTGCCACAGACGATTCCGCAGAATGGCATTGATGCGCTGACGTTCGGCCTCGGGGTAGCCATCCGTGATCTCGAACATCGCCAGCTTGGCTGCAGGTTGCTGCCACCACTGCAAGTGATACCCCATGACGGTTTGCTTGCGGCCTGCTTGCAACTTCAAATCGGCCAGCCGCAGGTAGCCATAGGGGTCATCACGATAGAGCTTGTGCAGGTATGGCACGGCATCGCTTGCCGGTGGCGTTGGTGTTGCCGGATGCAATGACAGCGGCAACGTCTTGCCATCCGTGCCGCGCCAGATGCCCTGCCAGCTGCCATTGGCTTGACGATCCAAGGTGATGACGGGGCGTGGCGCGCTTTCATCCACACCTTCAACCAGCTCCAGATGGGTCTTGCCAAGCTTGCCTGCAAACAGCGGGATATCCAGATGATGGCGCTGGTAAAAATACCGCGCCGGTGCATCTTCATCGCTTAACGTGAGCCCCATCACGATGGTCTGTTTGCCCAAGGTGCCGGTATAGACCTGCTCCCCATCGGTGGCATGTGTGTTGCCCAAGGCGACAAGCAGCAGGCCGCCGAGCAGTGCGGCGCAAGGGCGTGGTTGCAGGGATGTGGACATGAGCTCTCCTGAATCGCGGCTGCGCGCAACCGGGCATGTGGATGGCTGCATGATAAAATGCAGCGGCTGGTTTTGAACAAACCAGCAACAGGTCTTCAGGGCGGGGTGCAAGTCCCCACCGGCGGTAGGTATCGGCAATGACGATACAAGCCCGCGAGCGCTTGCGGCGTTGTCGCAAGGTCAGCAGACCCGGTCAAATGCCGGGGCCGACGGTCATAGTCCGGATGCAAGAAGACGGCCGCACACGTCCGAATGGGATGTGCGTGTTTCCGTTCGTCCCGAGGTGATGGGTTTTTTGGGAGAACGATGGCGTGTTTACCGGTTTGATCGAAGGCGTGGGCCGCTTGGCCGCACGCGAGCCGCGTGGCGGTGATGCACGCATGACCATTGACGTTGGGAGCCTGCCGTTTGCCGATGTGCAACTGGGCGAAAGCATTGCGGTCAATGGCTGTTGCCTGACGGTGGTCGAATTCGATGCCGCTTCGTTTGCAATCGATGCCTCGAATGAAACCCTGGCGCTGACCACGCTGGGCCAAATGACGATCGGTACGCCGGTGAATCTGGAACGCGCCATGCGGCCCACCGACCGCTTGGGTGGGCATTTGGTCAGCGGTCATGTGGACGGGCTGGCCACCGCCGTGCAGTGCTGGGACGATGCGCGTGCGGTGCGTTGGCGCTTCGCGTTGGCTAGGCCGCTGCTGCGCTATATCGCGCACAAGGGCTCGGTGTGCGTGGATGGCGTGAGCTTGACGGTGAATGTGGTGGATGACACCGGGTTTGATGTCGCGTTGATCCCGCACACCGTGGCACACACGGCATTTCATGCGCTGCAAGTGGGCACGCAGGTGAATATCGAAGTGGATTTGTTGGCGCGTTATGTGGAGCGCCTAAACGCGACAAAGGATTGGACATGAGCTTTGCAAGCATCCCGGAATTGCTGGACGAACTGCGTGCCGGCCGCATGATCGTGGTGGTGGACGACGAAGACCGCGAGAACGAAGGCGACCTGATCATGGCCGCCGAGTTGGTCAAGCCCTCCGACATCAATTTCATGGTGACCCACGCACGCGGGCTGGTGTGTTTGTCGCTGACCCGCGAGCGCTGCGCCCAGCTGGGGCTGAACCCGATGGTGCGCGACAACACCTCGCCGCACCACACCAACTTCACGGTCAGCATCGAGGCGGCCGAAGGCGTGACCACCGGCATCAGCGCGTACGACCGTGCGCATACGGTGCGCACTGCGGTGCGGCCCGATGCCAAGCCCGCCGATCTCAGTCAGCCCGGCCACATCTTCCCGCTGATGGCGCAGCCGGGCGGGGTGCTGAGTCGCGCCGGGCATACCGAAGCCACGGCGGATCTGGCGCTGCTGGCCGGATTCGAGCCGGCCGGCGTGTTGGTGGAAATCCTCAATCCCGATGGCAGCATGGCGCGCCGCCCGCAGTTGGAAGTGTTTGCGCGCGAACATGGCCTGAAGATTGGCTCGATCGAAGCCCTGATCCGCTATCGGCTGGAAACCGAGCACACGGTGGAGCGCATCGACAGCCGTAGTATTGACACCGACCACGGCAGTTTCACCTTGCACACCTACCGTGACCGTCTCAGTCGCGGGTTGCATTACGCGCTGGTGCGCGGCGAGGTGGCGGGAACCGAGCCGGTGCTGGTACGGGTGCAACTGCAAAATCCGTTGGCCGATGCACTGCATTGGCGGCGCGATGATTTTGGCCCGCTGACCGGCGATGTGCTGGCGCTGCTGGCGGCCAGCGAACGCGGTGTGCTGGTGCTGTTGGGGGATGCGCCGGAGGCCGAGGCCACCTTGGCGCGCATGCGCCAGCAACCGGCAGCGGCGGCCTCGAAAGCCGGCGCGTTGGCGCAATGGCGGCGCAACGGTGCCGGTGCGCAAATCCTGGCCGATCTGGGCGCACGCCACCTGCGCGTGCTGGGCACCCCACGCCGACAAATTGGTTTGGCCGGCTACGGGCTGGAGGTGGTGGAATACGTGGCGCTGCCGGCGCGGTAAACTGCGCAACCGCCCAACCCCATGCCTGCCATGCCGCATTTCGAAGGCGACCTGCGCGTTCATCCCAACGCACGCTTCGCAATCATCGCCAGTCGCTGGAACCCGCGCATCACCGATGCGCTGGTGGATTCGGCGCGCCAGACGTTGGTTGCCAATGGCGTGGCCGAAGCGCAGGTGGATGTGGTGCGGGTGCCGGGCGCATGGGAATTGCCGGTGATCGCCCGCACGCTGGCGCAGGCCGACAGGCACGTCGCCATCGTGGCCTTGGGCTGCGTGGTGCGCGGGGATACCCGCCATTACCAACAAGTGGCCGATGGCGCATCCAACGGCTTGATGCAGGTGGCATTGGAATACGGCGTACCGGTGTTGAACGGCGTGCTGGCGGTCGAAACATTTGAAGACGCGTTGGCGCGTGCCGGCGGCAGTCATGGCAATAAAGGCGAAGAATGCGCATTGGTCGCCATCGAAATGGCTGATTTGCGCCGCAAGTTGCAGGAGCAAGCATGAACAAACAGCATCATCGCCGTCCCGATGGGATCGACCCCGTGGCCCGTTCGCGTTCGCGTCGACGTGCACTGCAAGCCATTTATGCGTGGCAAATCAACCACGCCGACGAGCGCGGCTTGATCGCCCAATTCGCGCACGAGCAAGCGCATGAAGTGGCCGATCTGGAGTACTTCGAAGACCTCGTGCGTGGCGTACTGCGCCATGTCGATGCGTTGGATACGGTGTTGGCGCCGCATCTGGATCGCGGCATCGACGAGGTGGACGCGATCGAGCGCGCGGCGCTGCGCATCGCCGCCTATGAGCTGAGCCATCGCCCGGATGTGCCGTATCGCGTGGTCATCAACGAAGCCATCGACTCCACCAAGCGCTTCGGCTCCGAACACGGCCACACCTACGTCAACGGCGTGCTGGACAAGGCCGCGGTGGCGCTGCGCGGTGTGGAAGTCAGGAAATAAGCACGCTTGCCGCAGCGCCGGTCATGCATGAGTTCGATCTGATCGCCCGCATCCGGGCGCGCGCCGCTCTGCGCGGTGACGTGGTGTTGGGCATTGGCGATGACTGTGCGCTGCTGGCGCCGCCGCCCGGCATGCAGCTGGCGGTGACCATGGACACCCTCAACGCCGGCGTGCATTTCCCCCCGGAAACGGCGCCGGCCGACATCGGCTGGAAGGCGCTGGCAGTGAGCCTGTCCGACCTCGCGGCAATGGGCGCGGACCCTGCCTGGTGCACGCTGTCATTGTCGTTGCCCGAAGCAAGTGAAGACTTTATCGACGGGTTTTCCGATGGTTTTTTGAGCTTGGCGCAGCAACATGACGTCGCCTTGATCGGTGGCGACACCACACGCGGCCCGCTGTCGATTTCCGTCACGGCACACGGTTTGATCGAGCCCGACAGCGCGTTGCGGCGTGCGGGTGCGCAAGTAGGCGATGCAATTTGGGTCAGCGGCACGCTGGGTGATGCTGCCGGCGCACTGCGGCAATGGCAGCAAGGGGGCGTGATGCCGCCGACGCTGCGCGACCGCCTCGACCGGCCTACCCCGCGGGTGGCATTGGGCCGTGCACTGCGCGGTGTTGCCAGCAGTTGCATTGATATTTCCGATGGCCTGTTGGCTGATCTGTCACACATCTGCCGCGCCAGTGGCGTGGCTGCGCAGCTCGATGCACAGGCATTGCCGTCGAGTGAGGCATTGCGTCAAGCGTTTGATACCGCGACACGCTTGGCCCTGCAAGCCAGCGGCGGTGACGATTACGAACTGTGCTTTACCGCGCCGGCCGCGCAGCGGGATGTGCTTCATGCGCTGTCGCAGGCGTTGAATTTGCCGCTCACCCACATCGGTGACATCGTGACGGGTGCAGGCGTGTGTTGTGAGGGTGTGGACGTGGCGGCAGCGGGTTATCAGCACTTCGCTTGAACTTCATCCGGCAACACTTTCCCCGGATTCAAAATGCCATCCGGGTCCAGTGCGTGTTTGATCGCCTGCATCGTGGCCAAGGTGGCGGTATCGAATGCCTGCGGCATGAAATCGCGTTTGGACAGACCAATCCCGTGCTCGCCAGACAACGCACCGCCCAGCGAAAGCGCCAGCTTGAAAATTTCCGGCAATGCGTTGTTGGCGCGTGCGGTCTCGCCGGGATCGTCCGGGTGGTACAGGATGTTGACGTGCAAGTTGCCATTGCCGGCATGGCCGAAGCAGACGATGGGCAGGGCGTAGTCTGCGGACAGCTGCTCCACGCCGGCCACCAGATCGGGGATGCGCGAGACCGGCACCACCACATCTTCATTGAGTTTGCCCGGTGCAATCGTGCGCAGCGCAGGTGACAGTGCACGCCGCGCCGCCCAGAGTGTGTCGCGGGCGATGCCGTCCTGTGCCACATCCATGTCGATCAAGCCATCGCCTTCCGCGGCCGCGCCGAGTGCGGCAAGGGTGTCGGGCAATCCATCGACACTGCCATCGGCCTCGATCAGCAACATCGCGCCGGCATCGGGCACCGCGCTGCCGTTGTGGCGCAGCAGTGCAAGGCTGCGCTTGTCCATGAATTCCAGCATGGCCGGTTGCACCGGCTGCGCCATCAGCCGCGAGACGGCGGCGGCCGCCGCGCTGGCATCGCGATAGAACGCACGCAAGCCGGCCTGCGCGTGTGGGTGTGGTACAAGTTTCAGCGTGGCTTCCACGATCAAGGCCAGCGTGCCTTCGCTGCCAATCAACAGATGCGTGAGGTCATAGCCCGACGAACACTTGGTGTATGCGCCGCCAGCGCGGATCAGTTCGCCCGCACCGGTGACGGCGACCACGCCCAACACGTTGTCGCGGGTGGCACCGTATTTCACCGCGCGTGGGCCACCGGCATTGGTGGCCAGGTTGCCACCCACGGTGCAGCTTTCGAAACTGGACGGATCCGGCGGCCAGAACACGCCGTGCGCGTGCAGTGCAGCTTGCAGATCGCCATTGCGCACACCCGGTTCCACCACCACGCAGCGATCTTCGGGGCGGATGTCGAGAATGCGATTCATGCGTGAAAACGACAGCGCAATCCCGCCGCTGACCGGCACCGCAGCGCCGGTGGTGGCGGTACCCGCACCCCGCGCCACGATGGGGATGTGGTGCGCACGACACGCACGCACAATGGCTTGCACCTGTTCGCGGGTACTCGGCAAGGCGACCGCTTCGGGCGGTTGATGGCCACGCGAATCATCGCTGGCATGCGCTTCACGGGTGGCGGGATCCACGCGCCAGCCGTCGCCCAGCAGGGCAGAGAGTTCAACGATAAAAGCGGCAGGCAGCGGCATCGGTATCAACACTCATCGGCGCGAAACGCATCGCGCAACCAGTCCAGTTGTGGTGCGGCCGGGTCGCCGCTGGCGGCGACCACATCGAACCGGCAGGGGGCATTGGCGTGTTGTGGATGTCGCAACAACCACAGCTGCGCGGCGTGTACCAGTTTGCGCCGCTTGCTGGCATCCACCGACATCGCACTGCCGCCGAACCCGGCGCTGGCGCGGTAGCGTACTTCCACAAACACCACGCTGCCGGCATCGCGCATCACCAAATCCAGTTCACCGCCGCGGCTTTGCGCATTGCGCGCCAGCAGTTGCAGCCCGTGGGCTTGCAGGTGCTGCAGCGCTGCGGTTTCCACCGCATCGCCCCGCGCACGTCGATCAAGCGACTCAGCGGGCACCGTCAGCCAATGGCACGGCAATGCCACCCGAAAAGCGCGACCACGCCGGCCGCCGCAGCACATTGCCAAAGCCGTCCAGGCTCAGTTGCCCGGTGGCGCCGCGAATGCTGGCATTGGGTTGCTGCGCAAGGTGCTCCAGATAGGCGGTGAGCCGCCACGCATCCACGCCAAACGCAAACAAGCGTGCGGCCGGGCCTTTGGCCGTATCCACCTGGCTGGCCACGCTGGCTTGCGAAGGCAGGCCTTGCACGTTGCGGATCAACCACGGTTCGGTGGGGAAGATGGTGCCATCCAGCGCCATATCGTCGGCCGGCTTGCCGGTGCCCGAGGTGATTTGCGAGCTGGCATAGCGCGGCAATTGCAGCAGATTGGCCAGCGCCAACTGCGGGATCGCGCTGCGCGCCTGCGGGCCTTTCAGCACCAGCAGCACCGCATCCGGTGCGTGGGTTTGCGCCAGTTGCGCCAGTGCATCGCTCATCTGCGCGCTGTAGCCAAGACTGGCGATTACCTTGACGCCACGGCGTTCCAGTTGCGCCTTGGCGGCGTCACGGGTACGCCGCTGCGAATCTTCATTGCCGGCAATCAGCAACACGTGCTGGCTGCCACGCTCGATCAAGGCCTGCGCCAAGCTGATGCCCTCATCTTCGGGCGACAGCGAAAACGCGGCGCTGCCGGCTGCCGGTGCGTGCGTGCCGCGATTGAGCGCCAGCAGTGGCAGCGGCGGCTCATCGGCAAATACGGCATCCACCTCGTCGCGCCCCAACGGGCCCACGGCAGCGTCATTGCCATCGGTCGCGGCGCGCGCCAGCGCCGCTTTCACACCCGCAGCGGTGTCGTAGAAGCGCAGGCTTGGGCGACGCCGGGATTCGCCGTAATAGCCGGCCAAATAGCCATCGCGCACGGCGTCCGCCACGGCGGCCTGATTGCCGGACAGCGGCAATAGCACCGCCACCTTCAGCGGCGGGCGGTAGCCATCGTTATCGGCGGCAGGACGATTGGCCTGGCCAAACGACGTGCCACCACGTTCGAATGGATGCGGCAACGGCAAGCCGCGCCGCAGCAGCACGCGCCCGGCAAAGGTGTACAGCGGATCGCCCGCCGGCAATTTGGCGGCATCCCGGGCCAAGGTGGCATCGTCCAATTGCGCCAGCAATTGTTCGATCGCCTCGTTGTTGTCGCGCTTGGCCTTCCCCGTCAAGCTGGCGTGGCCGGCGGCCAAGGCCTGCGCTTGCAGCGTGGCAGCGGCGAAGGCGGGTGGTGGAGGCGCTTTCGGCGGCGCACTTGCGCAACCGGCCAACACCAACAACAAGACAAGCAATAGAGGACGCATCATGGCCACAGGCTTGGGGGCGCGTTGGGGAACCGGCTACGATTCTACCTGCGCCCACGCCAAAGACAGCCATGCACGTCTCCGGAACCCTCTTCGTTGTTGCCACCCCCATCGGTAATTTGGGCGATATCAGCCCGCGTGCGCTGGAAACCTTGAAGACAGTGGCGGCAATCTGCGCCGAAGACACCCGCCATACCCGCCAGTTGTTGGCGCATTTCGGCATGGAGCGGCCCTTGATTGCGCTGCATGACCATAACGAAGATGGCCAATCCGCGCAGTTGGTGGCGCGCTTGCAGGCCGGTGACAGCTTGGCCCTGGTGTCCGATGCCGGCACACCCTTGGTGTCGGATCCTGGGTTCCGGCTGGTGCGCGCCGCGCGCGAGGCCGGCATCAAGGTCAGCCCGGTGCCCGGTGCCAGCGCCCTGATCGCTGCGCTCAGCGTGGCCGGCCTGCCCAGTGATCGCTTCGTGTTCGAAGGTTTTTTGCCGGCCAAGCCCAAGGCCCGCCGCGAACATTTGGCCAGCTTGGCATCGGAAACACGCACGTTGATTTTTTATGAGTCGTCGCACCGCATCGAAGACACCCTGATCGATGCGGTTGCCGCGTTTGGTGGCGAACGCCGCGTGGTGCTGGCGCGTGAGCTCACCAAACTGTTTGAAACCGTGCTGGACGGCAGCATGCTTGCCGTGCAGGCGCAGGTGGCCGCCGACCCCAACCAGCGCAAAGGCGAGTTTGTGCTGCTGGTGCAAGGCACCAGTGAGGATGCCGATGCCAGCATCACCGAAGGCCGCCGTCTGTACGCCAAACTCAGCGAGCACCTGCCGCCGTCTACCGCCGCCAAACTGGCCGCAGAACTGTCCGGCGCGCCGCGCAAGGCGTTGTATGGGGCGGAGTGAGAGCGCGTTTGATCGGCGTCGCGTGCAAGCAGGCCGGGGTGGGGTGACCGCATTCCGCACTTGCCACTGGTGAAGCCCCAACCGGGCGGTTGTTTCTGCTACAACACGCACATGAACGAAGCGCATCTGTTCGTGATTGGTCTGTTGCTGGCGTGGTTGTCCGGGATTCGTGCGTATTTGACCGTGTTCGGGGTAGGTCTGGCGGGCGTGCTGGGTTGGGTAGAGCTGCCGTCGGCACTGCAGGCTACGCAGTCGCCGTGGGTGTTAGGCACCTGCGGTGCGTTGGCGGTGGTGGAGTTCTTTGCCGACAAAATTCCGGGTGTGGATTCGGTTTGGGACCTGCTGCAGACATTGGCACGGATTCCGGCGGGTGCCTTTCTCGCAGCTGCGACCCTTTCACCGGACGGGCATCTGGGTGCGGGCGTGCTGGCGCTGGGGGGCGGTGCGGCCTTGCTCAGTCATGGCCTGAAGTCGGGTGTGCGGGCGATGCTCAACACCTCTCCCGAGCCATTCAGTAATGGGGTGGTGTCGCTGGTCGAGGACGGGCTGGTGGTGGGTACGCTGTCGCTGGCCGTTGCGCATCCGTGGCTGGCGCTGGGGCTTGGGGTGGGAGTGAGCCTGCTGCTGGCCGTGTGCGTGTGGCTGCTGTGGCACTGGGCATGGCGAGGGCTACGCTGGTTGGGCCGAGCGGCAACCAGCACACCGGGCAATCAGCCGCCGTTGCGCTGACGGTTGCCGAAAATCCTGAGTCACTTGGCCGGGGCGTGCCTTGATTGGAAATCAGTTGGCGGAGCCGGCCGATAAGCCGGGTTCTGTTCGACGCTTGCGCGCCGCGGCAGTCATTCCTCTAGGCGCATGGTCACCCATACGCTCAAGCAACCTACCCGGAGGCTCTGCGGGTCGCATCAACGCCTCCCTATTTGGTCTTGCTCCCGGTGGGGTTTGCCGTGCCGATCTGTTGCCAGACTCGCGGTGCGCTCTTACCGCACCATTTCACCCTTGCCACGCACATCTTGCGATGCCGTTCGGCGGTATCTTTCTGTTGCACTGTCCGTCGGCTTATGCCGCCCAGGCGTTACCTGGCACCGTACCCTGTGGAGCCCGGACTTTCCTCGGCATCGGTTACCCGATGACGCGACTGCCTGGCCGACTCCGCCAGTGGCCATTCTACGTGCTGGCAAGCGTGCTGTCGTGCAGTACGATTTCGCCGGCGAACACGCCGCCCGGTCCGAAGCGGCGCTCGAAGATGCTGCCGTGTCCGGCGTGATCGACCAGGATCACGGTGCAGGCGCGGGTGCCATAGTCGGTGCCACGTACAAATGCGGCGGACAGCCGCCGTTCCAGCGCAAGGTCAATCCCGGTGTGCGGCAAGTCGGCATCGTCGGCAATGCGCTCATCGGCCAATGCCTGCCACAGTGGCTGTAAATCGGTTTGCGCGCTGCGTGCCCAGTCTTCCAGCACGGTGCATAGGCGGCGAGTCTTCGGCCACGGCGCGTCCAATGGGCCGTTGGAGATGCCGTGCACGCCGTCGGTGAGTTGGGTGGCGCGGCCCGATGCTGGGGGGCCAATATGTGCGCAGGTGTGGGTATCGGCCACGATTAGGTTGAAGGGGGCGTACTGGTCGGCAATCTGCGCAACGGCTTGTGCGTGGCTGAGTGCATCGGTGTTGCCGGTCAGGAATTGGATGGGCAGGTCACCGCGGGATGGGCCAGTGAACGGCTGTGCCGAGCCATCACGCAAGTTGGTGACTACCGCCACACGGCCGTTTCGGCCCAGCCCCATCCAGGTGCCACCGGCACGCAGGTCACGCCCGGCCAGCACCGGTGCATCGGCCCATGCGGCCAGTGCGGCGGTGGGGCGCGGGTGGAATTCGTCGCGATTGCCGACCATGACCAGCCGCCAGCGGGGGTGACGATTGCAGGCGAAGGCGACCAGGCACATTGGCGCATTGTGCCCGCACTTTGGCTATTCATTTTTTGCAATGCAGCATCGGCATCGTCAACGCCTATCCGCGAATCGGAAGTGAGACGGAGTGTGTGAAATCTTAAAAATTGAGACGAAACAGTTGCTTGTGGAAAAAGCTTGAACAACTTCTTGAAGTTTGCTGCAAGTCATTGACCGCGCTTGAGAAATTTCCTGCCAGCGAGTGTTGACACCCGGTGATTGCCTGCTAAGGTGGCGCTTCGTGGGAAAACCGGGGAAATTGTGGTTTTCTCGGGTTGAACGCCGTAGCAGTCGGGGCAAATAGACGGGCATGTTCCAAGGCGAAACCGCCATCACGATCGACGATAAGGGCCGGCTGGCAATCCCGACGGCTTATCGGGATCTGATTGCGCGCGAATCGGGGAATCGCCTGGTCGTTGCATACAACATCTTCGATGCCGGATGCCTGTGGATTCTGCAGCACGCCAAGTGGGAGGCGTTGCGCGACCAGCTCAACGCCAAAGGCATGAAGACCGCGCAAGCGCGTACCTTGCGCCGCAAATTGGTGGCGGCTGCGGCCATCGTTGAGCCGGATGGGAATGGCCGGATTTCGATTCCGGCCAGTCTGCGCGCCACCGCCGGGATCGAGCGCAAGGCGGTGTTGCTGGGCAATGGCGACAGTTTCGAGTTGTGGAGCGAGCAGGCTTATCAGGAACAGATGCGGCAGTCGTTGGGTGATGCCGATTTGGATGACGACCTGCTGGATCTTCCGTTGTGAGCGGGGTGGGCGCGGGCAACGCCGCCGCCCATCTCCCGGTGTTGTTTGCCGAGGTCATGGATGGGCTGGCAGTGAGGGCCGATGGAACCTATCTGGATGGCACGTTTGGGCGGGGTGGGCACGCCCGTGGAGTGTTGCAGCGGCTGGGGCCGCAAGGACAGTTGTTGGTGATGGACAAGGATCCGGAGGCGATTGCGGTGGCCATGCAGTTGGCCACCGTGGATGCGCGCCTGCACTGGCGGCGCGGCAGTTTTGCCGAGCTGGCGCAGTGGTCCGCCACCGCCAGGGGGTTGGATGGGATATTGCTGGATCTGGGGGTGTCGTCACCGCAATTGGATGTGGCCGCGCGCGGGTTCTCGTTCGGCAAGGACGGCCCGTTGGACATGCGCATGGATCCGGAGACCGGTGAAAGCGCGGCGCAGTGGTTGGCGCATGCTTCGGAAAAAGACATTGCGGATGTGTTGTGGGTTCATGGCGAAGAGCGCCAGAGCCGACGAATTGCACGAGCGATCGTGGCACGGCGTGCGCAGGAGCCGCTGCTGCGCACCGCGCAGCTGGCTGATCTGATCGCAAGCGTGATGCCGCGTGGCGATAGCAAGACGCACCCGGCGACTCGCAGCTTCCAGGCCATTCGCATTCACATCAACCGCGAGTTGGCTGATCTTGAAGCGGGGCTGGACGCCGCGCTGCAGCAACTCAAGCCCGGTGGGCGGCTGGCGGTGATCAGTTTTCATTCGCTGGAAGACCGCATCGCCAAGCAATTCCTGTTGCGGCATGCCAAAGCGCCGCCGGCCAATCGGCGGATGCCGGTGGAGGTCGCCTTCACGCCCACGCTCAAGCTGGTGGGGGGCGCACAGAAGGCCAGCGCAGCCGAGCTTGCGACTAACCCGCGTGCGCGCAGTGCGGTGCTGCGGGTGGCCGAAAAATTGCAGGTGGCGGCATGATTCGCGGCCTGCTGCTGACCGTGCTGGTGCTGGCCAATATCGCCACGGCGCTGTTGATCGTACGCGACCGGCATGAACATCGACAGGCCTTCGTGGCCTTGACCCGGTTGGAAAAGGCGCGGGACACCTTGAACATCGAATTCGGGCGCTTGCAGTTGGAGCAGGCCACGTGGGCGGAAAGTAATCGCGTTGATCAAGTGGCGCGTGTGCAACTGGGCATGGTGTTCCCGCGCACCGAAGATACCGTGGTGCTGCGTCGATGAAACGTGTTGATAAACGCCCGCGTTGGTTTGCTTGGGGCGCACGCCGCGAGCGCGGGAATGCGCAATCTGATTTGCGCAAACGCTTGCTGTTGGTGTGCAGCTTTCTGGGTCTGGCTTCGGTCGGCTTGTTGGCGCGCGCGCTGAACCTGCAGGTCATCAACCATGCGTTCTACCAAGAGCAGGGTGATGCGCGTTTCTTGCGTGATCTGCCAATCGCCACCTCGCGCGGGATGATCACCGACCGCAATGGCGAGCCGCTGGCAATTTCTTCGCCGGTGGAATCCATTTGGGCCAACCCCAGGGAATTGCTGAAATCACCGGCGCGCCTGCCGGCGTTGGCGCAAGCATTGGGGATGCCGCAAGACGAGTTGGCGCAGCGTTTGAGTACGCGCGCCGGCAAAGAGTTCGTATATCTCAAGCGGCGCATTAATCCGGATGAGGCCGCGCGCATTCTGGCGCTGGAGATTCCCGGCGTGGCCAGCCAGCGCGAATACCGTCGCTTTTATCCACAGGGTGAAATGCTGGCGCAGGTGCTGGGCTTCACCAGTATTGACGATCGTGGCCAGGAAGGGCTGGAGCTGGCGTTTGACGATTGGCTCAGCGGTACGCCGGGTGTCAAACGTGTGATTCGCGACAACAAGGGGCGCATCGTTGAAAACGTGGATCTGGTGCGTGCCGCGCAACCGGGCCGCGAATTGACCCTGAGCATTGATCGCCGCATCCAGTATTTGACCCACCGCGAGCTGCGCAATGCGATCAGCGAAACCGGTGCGGCCAGTGGCTCGGCCGTGGTGCTGGATGTGGCCACCGGCGAGGTGTTGGCGATGACCAATTTCCCCACCTTCAACCCCAATGCGGTGGGCAGCAGTCCACGCGATGCGCACCGCAATCGTGCCGTGACCGATTTGCTGGAACCGGGTTCGACCATGAAGCCGATCACGGTAGCCGCCGGGTTGGAAGCCGGGGTGATTACGCCGCAAACCCTGTTCAACACCAGTCCTGGCTGGATTGCCAACGGCAAATACCGCACCACAGACACCCATAACTATGGCGTGTTGGACACCACCGGCATCATTCGCAAAAGCTCGAACGTGGGTGCATCGCTGGTAGCCAAGCGCTTGACCGATGCGCAATTCAACAACTTCCTGCGCCGCTTCGGCTATGGCAGCTCCACGCATAGCGGGTTCCCAGGCGAAGCCGCAGGTTTGTTTCCGCAGCCGGATCGTTGGAGCGGCACCAGCAAGCAAACCATGAGCTATGGCTATGGTCTGAGCGTGACCCCGTTGCAGATTGCCACTGCTTACGCGGCATTGGGCAATGGCGGATTGCTGCACCAGCCGAGCTTCGTGAAGGATCAACACAATCCGCCCAAGCGCGTATTGGACGAGAACATCGCGCATGAAGTGTTGCGGATGATGCAGACCGTGACCGAGCCGGGCGGCACCGCCACCCAAGCGGCGATTCTGGGCTATCACGTGGCGGGCAAAACCGGTACTTCGCGCAAGGCCAGCGCGGGCGGTTATTCGCGGCGCTACATCGGGTATTTCGCCGGCTTGGTGCCGGTCGATCATCCGCGCTTTGCGATGGTGGTGGCGGTCAACGATCCCGACCCCTCGCGCAAGGGTTACTACGGCGGCGTGGTGGCAGGCCCGGTGTTTCGGAGCACGATGGAAGGCGCGCTGCGCTTGATGGATGTGGCTCCCGACAATCTGGATGCATGGTTGGCGGTGCAAGATGCCGCCGAGGCCAAACGTGCCAAGGCGGCAGGTCATGCGGCACCGCAGTTGGCCAGTGTCGCCCCGGCTGCCACGAGCAAGCTGCCAGCACCTGGGGGTGTGCAATGACTCACAGCATGTTGCTGCGCGAATTGCTGCCTGAACTGGAAAGCCTGTCGGCCGATCTTGCGATCACCGGGCTGGTGCAAGATAGCCGTGAAGTGCAGCCAGGCAATGCCTTTGTGGCGATTGCCGGTTTTGGTGCGCACGGCCTGAATTTTGTCGATGCAGCGCGTGCCGCCGGTGCCAGCGCGGTGTTGTTCGAACCGCCGGCACCAGAGGCGCTGCCGGCACCGGCCGATGCGATTGCGGTGCCTGGCTTGCGTGCACGCATGGGCGCGATGGCCGATCACTTTCACGGTCATCCCAGCGCCGAGATGACCACGGTGGGTGTCACCGGCACCAATGGCAAAACGTCCACCGTGCAATTGCTGGCGCAGGCCTGGACGTTGCGCGGGCAATCGGTAGGCACCCTGGGCACCTTGGGCAGCGGCATTTGGCCAAAGACCGTGCCGACCGGTTTCACCACGCCGTTGGTGCTGCGCCTGCATGCACTGCTCGCCGAGTTGCGTGATGAGGGCGCGTCGGCGGTGGCGATGGAAGTGTCCTCGCATGCGCTGGATCAAGGCCGCGTGGATGGTGTGCATTTCGATGTCGCGGTGTTCACCAATCTCACCCGCGACCATCTGGACTATCACGGCGACATGGCCAACTACGGTGCAGCCAAGCGCAAATTGCTGGAATGGCCGGGGCTGCGTGCGGCGACGGTCAATCTGGATGATGCGTTTGGCCGTGAATTGCACGCAGCGGTCAGTGGCAAGGTGCGCGTCTTCGGGTTTTCCTCACGCGGGGCTGCCGGTGCCAGCGTGCGCGCCGAGGATGTGGTGTTGGACGCTAGCGGCATCCGCTTCATGCTGCATGCGGGCGGTCAGGCGCACCCGGTGCGTTCGCCGCTGCTGGGCCGTTTCAATGTCGATAATTTGCTGGGTGTTGCCGCCACGTTGTATGCGCTGGACATGGCACCGGCATTGATTGCCGAAACCCTGTCGCAATTGCTGCCGGTGGATGGACGCATGAATCGCCTTGGCGGTGATGTGTCCGAGTCCGGTGCGGCATTGCCCCTAGTGGTGGTGGACTACGCGCACACCCCCGACGCACTGGAGCAGGCGCTGGCATCGCTGCGTGCGCATGTCGAAGGTCGGCTCATCTGCGTATTCGGGTGTGGCGGTGAGCGTGATACCGGCAAGCGTCCGCAAATGGCTGCGATTGCCGAGCGTTTGGCCGATGTGGTGATCGTTACCGACGACAACCCGCGGCATGAGGATGGTGATGGCATCGTGGCCGACATCCTGGCCGGCTTTGCGCAGCCTGCACAGGTGATGGTGCTGCGCGATCGCGCTGCCGCTATCACCCAGGCACTCGGACACGCCGGTGCTGGCGATGTTGTACTGATTGCCGGCAAGGGCCACGAGTCCTACCAGGATGTGGCTGGTGTGAAACATCCGTTTGACGACGCGCAGGTCGCGCGTGCACTGCTGCGGAGGCGTGCATGAAGCCGCGCGCGCTGGCGTGGATCGCCGCGGTCACTGGCGGCAGCTTGCAAGGTGCCGATGGTTGGGTGGATGCAGTGGCCATCGATACACGTGCATTGCCATCGCAAGGGCAGCCCTTGTTTGTCGCATTGAAAGGGGAAAATTTCGATGGCCATGCGCATGTGCAGGCGGCGGCCAATGGCGGTTGCGTAGCGGCATTAGTCGCCCATCCAGTGGATGCCAACATTACGCAAATCATCGTGCCCAATACCGAGCGTGCACTGGCCGATCTTGCCGCGGCAGCACAGCGCGAACGCAGCACCAAGGTGCTGGCCGTGACCGGCAGCAACGGCAAGACATCGGTCAAGACCTTGCTGCTGTCGATCCTGAATCAGCTGGGCGGCGCATATGCCAACCCGGGCAACCGCAACAACGAAATCGGGTTGCCACTGGCGGTGCTGGATGCCCCCGAAGATGCCCGTTTTGCGGTGTACGAAATGGGGGCAGGCAAGCCTGGCGACATTGCTTATCTCACCGCGATTGCGCGCCCCGACGTGGCTTTGGTCAACAACATCGCGCCGGCACATTTGGAGCGCATGGGTAGCTTGCTGGGCGTAGCGCAGACCAAGGGTGCGATTTACACCGCATTGGCCGACGATGGTGTGGCCGTGGTCAATGCCGATGATGCGTTCGCACTGCATTTCCTGGAAGGCTTGCACGGCAAGCGGGTGCTGAAATTCGGCTTGGATACGGTGGCCGATGTCAGTGCGCGTGATGTGCGCAGCACGCCCCAGGGCTCGCAGTTCGTGCTGACTACAGGTACGGGTCAGATTGCCATCACGCTGCCCATGCCCGGTCGCCATAACGTGCGCAACGCGTTGGCGGCAGCCGCGATGGCGCTGGCGGCAGGTGCCACGCTGGCGCAGGTGCAGGCCGGATTGCAGGCCGTGCAGCCGGTGGCAGGACGCTTGATTGCACATCGGCTCAGCACCGGTGCGATGCTGGTGGACGACAGCTACAACGCCAACCCCGGCTCCGTCGCTGCGGCTATCGATACCTTGGTCAGCGGTGATGGCGAAGCGTGGTTGGTGCTGGGTGATATGCGTGAATTGGGCGCCGATGCGCTGTTGCTGCATGCGCAAGCGGGGCAACAGGCGAAAGCCGCCGGCATTGCCCGGCTGTTCACGCTGGGGCCACTGAGCGCACATGCCGCCAACGCGTTCGGCGCAGATGCGCAGCAGTTTGACAGCCATGCCGCATTGACGGCTGCACTAGGCAGTGCATTGCATGCAGGGGTGACGGTGCTGGTGAAAGGCTCGCGTGGCAGCGCGATGGACAAGATTGTGACCGCGCTGTTGGCGCGTGATGCCGAAAGCGGCAAGGAGAACACCACCGATGCTGCTTGAACTCACACGCTGGCTGGAGCAGTTGCACGGCCATTTCAACCTGTTCAACTACCTGACGTTCCGCGCCATTCTGGCGGCGCTGACCTCGCTGGCGTTTTCGCTGTGGTGGGGGCCGCGGATGATTCGCTATCTGGCCACGCTCAAGGGTGGCCAGCCGATTCGCAAGGATGGCCCGCAGTCGCATTTCTCCAAAGCCGGCACACCGACCATGGGTGGCGCGCTGATTCTGTCTTCGATCACCGCCACCGTGCTGCTGTGGGGTGATCTGCGCAACAAATATGTGTGGGTGGTGCTGGTGGTGATGTTGGGCTTCGGCGCCATTGGTTGGGCCGATGACTGGATCAAGATCGTCAAGCGCGACCCCAATGGCATGCGCTCGCGCACCAAGTACGCATTGCAATCGGTGCTGGGTTTGGCGGCCGGGATCTATTTGTTCGCGTTCGCCGATGTGCCGGCGGCGACCACCTTCTATGTGCCGTTATTCAAATCCATTGCACTGCCGATGGCGGGTATCGGGTTTGTGGCGATTGCCTATTTCTGGATTGTCGGGTTTTCCAACGCGGTCAACCTGACCGATGGCCTGGATGGCCTGGCGATCATGCCCACCGTGCTGGTGGCCTGCGCGCTGGGCGTGTTCGCGTACGCCTCGGGCAACGCCACCTTCGCCCAATACCTGCAAATCCCGCGGGTGCCGGGTGCGGGTGAGCTGATCATTATCTGCACCGCGATTGCCGGTGCCGGGCTTGGGTTCTTGTGGTTCAACACCTATCCGGCAATGGTGTTCATGGGCGATATCGGCGCGCTGGCGCTGGGCGCCGTGCTGGGCACCATCGCGGTGATCGTGCGCCAGGAATTGGTCTTGGTGCTGATGGGCGGGATTTTCGTGATCGAAACCCTGTCGGTGATGATCCAGGTGGCCAGCTTCAAGCTCACCGGCAAGCGCGTGTTCCGGATGGCACCGATCCATCACCACTTCGAACTGAAAGGCTGGCCGGAGCCACGCGTGATCGTGCGCTTCTGGATCATCAGCGTGGTGCTGGTATTGATCGGGCTTGCCACGTTGAAGGTGCGCTGATGAACGCTGTCGGGATGGACAACGTGCGACAGGCCACGCGCCACGATGAAATCAGTGGCCGCTTTGACCCGTGGCTGATGGCGGCGATGGTGATGCTGGCCAGTTTGGGCTTGGTGATGGTGGGCTCGGCGGCGATTGCCGGAGGCGGCCAAAACGCAGGGCCGTGGTACTTCCTGAGCCGGCACGTCGTGTTCATGAGTTGCGGGTTGATCACAGCGCTGCTGGTGATGCGCGTGGAGCTGAAGACCGTCGAAAAATACAGCCAATGGCTGCTGCTGGGCTGCTTTCTGGTGCTGGCAATGGTGTGGTTGCCGTTTGTGGGCAAATCCGTCAATGGCGCACGCCGTTGGATCTATCTGGGGCCCGCCGGCTTTCAAGCGGTTGAAATGGTGAAAGTGTTTTACATCATCTGGCTGGCCAGCTATTTGAAGCGCTACAACGAAGACGTGGCGGTGAAGTGGTACGGCATGTTGAAGCCGGCGGGCGTGGTGGTGCTGTTGGTGGGGATGTTGCTGATCCAGCCCGACTTTGGTTCATCGGTGCTGCTGCTGGGCATCACTGCCTGCATGCTGGTGCTGGGTGGCGCGCCAATCAAGCGCCTGATCGCGCCAGTGACCGTTTTGCTGCCGATCTTGGCAGCGCTGGTGTATTTCGAGCCGTATCGCATGCGCCGCGTGACGTCGTTCATGGACCCGTGGCAAGACCAATTGGGTGCGGGCTATCAGCTCAGCAATGCACTGATGGCGATTGGTCGCGGCGAATGGTTCGGTGTGGGCCTGGGCGCATCGGTGCAAAAGCTGTCGTACCTGCCGGAAGCGCATACCGACTTCATTTTTTCGGTGACCGCCGAAGAACTGGGGTTGGTCGGCGTGTGCGCGGTGATTGGCTTGTACGTGCTGTTGGCCGGGCGTGCGTTTTGGTTGGGCCTGAAATGCGTGGAGATGAAGCGGCATTTTTCCGGCTATCTGGCATTTGGCATTGCGCTGTGGATGGCGCTGCAAAGTCTGGTGTCGATGGGCGTCAATCTGGGCGTGTTGCCGACCAAGGGGCTGACCTTGCCGCTGGTGTCGTACGGTGGCTCCAGTGTGCTGATGACCTGTGCCGCGATGGGCCTGCTATTGCGCGTGTCCTATGAGTACGACCGTGCCGCACGACAGGTAGCCATTCGTCGTGGGGTGTCGAATGCGGCATCGGTGGGCGTACCGCCACTGGTTGCGCAGCCGCTGACATCGGCGCAGGACAATGCTCGCGGAGCCTCGCGCTTGCGCCAGCGGATCGAGCCCATGGTGGGCAAGCCCTCAGTTGAATCGGCGGCGATGGCCGCAATGCGGAGGGCGCGTTGAGCGCGCATGCACCCCTGATTCTGGTGATGGCCGGTGGGACTGGCGGCCATATTTTTCCGGGCCTTGCGGTCGCGCAGGCGTTGCGTGCGCGGGGTGCGCAAGTGCACTGGCTGGGGGCCGATGGCGGCATGGAAACGCGCTTGGTGCCACCGCAGGACATCGCCATCGACACCATTGCGGTGAAAGGTGTGCGCGGGAAAGGTCTGTTGACCATGTTGGGTGCGCCGCTGCGCGTACTCAGTGCGGTGCGTGCGGCAGCGCGTGTACTGAAACTGCGCAAGCCCGATGCGGTGATCAGCTTCGGCGGCTATGCCGCAGGCCCCGGTGGTTTGGCGGCCCGCTTGGCCGGAATTCCGCTGCTGGTGCATGAACAAAATCGTGCTGCCGGCATGACCAATAAAACATTGGCGAAATTCGCACGGCAGGTCTTGGTGGGATTTCCGCAAACCTTCGCCAGGGAAACATTGGTGGGGAATCCGGTCCGCACCGCGATTGCCCAAGTCGATCCGCCCGAGCAGCGCGACTTCGCGCACGCGGGTGCATTGCGCTTGCTGGTGCTGGGTGGCAGCCAAGGTGCACGGGCCTTGAATACGGCGGTGCCACAAGCCGTGGCTGCATTGGGCCTGCCGGTGCAGGTGGTGCATCAAGCCGGGGAAAAGATGCTGGACGATGCCCGCAATGCGTATGCCGATGCTGGCGTGGCAGCGCATGTCGAGCCGTTTATCGCCGACATGGCCGGTGCCTATGCGTGGGCAGATCTGGTGGTGTGTCGCGCCGGTGCGCTGACACTGGCGGAGTTGTGTGCGGTGGGTGTCGGCAGTGTGTTGGTGCCGTTCCCGCAGGCGGTGGATGACCACCAAACCCGCAATGCCGAATATCTTGTGGAGCGCGGTGCTGCACTGCTGCTACCGCAGTCCGCGCAACTGTCGGCGCAACTGCAGGCGGTATTGGCCGAGCTGTGCGCCGATCCGCAAAAACGTCTTTCGATGGCATGCGCTGCGCGTGCGTTGGCACGCCCCGATGCCGCCGACCGCGTGGCCGATGCCGTGCTTGCAACCCTGATCAAGGAGGCCGCGTGATGGCCGTCAATCGCCTGCATCTGCAAGGCATCAATGCGCCTGCGCAGGCCTTCCCGCAGGTGCACTTCGTCGGCATCGGCGGGGTGGGCATGAGCGGCATTGCCGAGGTCATGTGCACGCTGGGCTATCAAATCAGCGGCTCCGACAATGCCGACAATGCAGTCACCAAACGGCTGGCCTCGCTTGGTATCGTCATCTATCAAGGCCATGCGTCGGCCAATGTACTGGACGCCGATTGCGTGGTGGTGTCCAGCGCGATCAAGCCAGACAATCCGGAATTGTTGGAAGCCCGCGCGCAACGCATCCCGGTGGTGCCGCGTGCGGAAATGCTGGCCGAATTGATGCGCTTCAAGCGTGGAGTGGCAGTGGCCGGCACCCACGGCAAGACCACCACCACCTCACTGACCGCCAGTGTGCTGGCCGAAGGCGAGCTCGATCCCACCTTCGTGATCGGGGGCAAGTTGCTTGCCGCCGGTGCCAATGCGCGGTTGGGCAAAGGTGATTGGTTGGTGGCCGAAGCCGACGAGAGCGACGGCAGCTTCCTGCGCCTGAATCCGGTGGTCGCGGTCATCACCAATATCGATGCCGACCATCTGGAAAATTACGGTGGCGATTTCGAGCGGGTCAAGCAGGCGTTTGCCGAGTTCCTGCATCGCCTGCCGTTTTATGGGTTGGCCGTGCTGTGCATCGACGATGACGAAGTGGCGCAGCTGGCCCACGCTACGCCACGCCATATCGTTACCTATGGCTTCTCGCACGAGGCCGACGTGCGTGCTGCCGACATCCGGCAACAAGGCGCGCGCATGCACTTCACCCTGTGCCTGCCGGATGGTTCGCGCACGGCTTGCACGTTGGCGTTGCCGGGCCGCCACAACGTGCAGAACGCATTGGCCGCCGCAGCAATCGGTTGGCAGCTGGGCGTGCCGAATGCGGCGATTGCACGCGCATTCGAAAAATTCGAAGGCATTGGCCGCCGCTTCAACCAACTGGCCAAGTTGACGTTGGCACAAGGTGGCGAAGTGGCATTGGTTGATGACTACGGCCATCACCCGAAAGAATTGGCCGCAGTGTTTGCCGCCGCGCGTGGCGGCTGGCCGGATAAGCGTTTGGTGGTGGCGTTTCAACCGCATCGCTATTCGCGTACACGGGACTTGTTCGATGAATTCGCCGCTGTGTTGTCGAGTGTCGATGCGCTGGTGTTGACCGAGGTGTATCCCGCCGGCGAAGCACCGATTGCGGGTGCCGATGCGAAGTCGTTGGCGCGTTCCATCCGTACCCGCGGACGGGTCGATCCGGTGGTGGTGAGCGCGGCCAGCGAATTGCGCACGGTATTGCCGGGCGTCTTGCACGATGGCGACCTGTTGTTGCTGATGGGCGCCGGTGACATTGGCGCTGCTGCGCAGTTGATTGCGCGCGAAGGTTTGCAAGGAGCGGGGGCATGACCGTTACCCACAGCCATCGTCCACGCGGGAATGACCCGCAGGTATTTGGCCGCGTTGCAGTGTTGATGGGCGGCAGCAGCAGCGAGCGCGAAGTGTCGCTGGATTCTGGCCGCAACGTGCTGGACGCATTGCGTGCACGCGGTGTCGATGCGCATCCGGTGGATGGCATTCCGGCCTTGCTGGATGCCTTGGTGCATGGCCAATTTGATCGCGTGTTCAACATCCTGCACGGCAACAAGGGTGGTGGTGAAGACGGCGTGTTGCAAGGTTTGTTGCAAGGCTTCGAAGTGCCGTATACCGGTTCTGGCGTGCTGGGTAGTGCGCTGACCATGGACAAGATCCGCACCAAGCAAGTGTGGCTGAGTGCCGGCTTGCCCACGCCGCGGTATCGGCGTTTGCAAGCAGGTGCCGATTTGCGTGCGGCGGCGTTGGCACTGGGCTTGCCGGTGTTCGTCAAGCCATCCAGCGAAGGCTCCAGTGTGGGTGTGGCGCGGGTAGAAACGCTGGACGATATCGATGCCGCCATCGCGGTTGCACGCGGCTACGGCGGTGAGATGTTGATGGAACAAATGGTCATCGGTGATGAACTGACCGTAGGCATTTTGGGCGCGCAAGCACTGCCCTCAATCCGCATCGTACCCAAGGGGGGTTGGTACGACTACAACGCCAAATACATCGCCGAAGACACCCAGTACCTGTGTCCTGGGCTGGACGCCGCAGAAGAAATCGCGATTGGTCAGTTGGCAGTGGATGCATTCCTTGCCGCAGGTTGCAGTGGCTGGGGACGAGTGGATGTGATGCGTGACCGCAGCAGCGGCAAGTTGCTGTTGCTTGAGGTCAACACCGCGCCGGGCATGACCAGTCACTCGCTGGTACCAAAGGCCGCCCGTCAACTCGGCATCAGTTTTGAAGACCTGTGTTGGATGATCCTGGAGCAGACCTTGTGAAAGCTTTGCTGCGCCCCTTGGCTTGGCTGCTGGCGGTAGCGCTGATCGCGCTGCCGGTGGTGGCTGTGGTCGAAGGGTGGATGGGCGCGGCGCATTGGCCGCTGCGCACCTTGCGGGTGACCGGGCCGCTGCAACGGGTGGATCGTGTGCAACTGCAGGCGGTGGTGATGCCACTGGCGCAGCGCGGTTTTTTTGCGGTGGAGTTGGGCCAGGTGCAGCAAGCGGTCAATCGCCTGCCGTGGGTAGAGCAGGCGGAAGTTCGCAAGCACTGGCCGGATGTGCTGGAAGTGCGGATTCGCGAATTCAAACCGGTCGCACGCTGGGGCGCTACACGCCTGTTATCCGAGAATGGACGCTTGTTCCCGGCCGGGAAATTGCAGCTGCCCGCAGGTTTGCCGCTGTTGGATGGTCCGGAAGCCCGGGTGCCGGAAGTAGTGGCGTTGTATCACCAGGCGCAACAGCAACTGGTCAATGCGGGCGGGGTGCTGGGCGTGGCGCTGGATCGGCGCGGCAGTTGGTCAGTCACCCTGCACGATGGTACCCAACTGGTGTTGGGCCGCAATGATGCACAGTTGCGCATGGAGCGCTTTGCTGCGCTGTTGCCGAACTTGCTTGCGCAAAACAACATGCGCCGTTTGCAGCGCGCCGACCTGCGTTACACCAACGGCTTTGCACTCACTTGGGCTGTGCCCGAGACCCTCCATCCCAGCCGCAGTGGCGCAGCCGGCACCCAATCGCCGCGCAGCGCACCCTCATCCACATCTCATCACGGCTCCAACACATGAATCGCAAGGGCGACAAATCGCTGATCGTCGGGCTCGACATCGGCACCTCCAAGGTCACCGCACTGGTCGGCGAATACGCACCGGGTGAGCCGATCGAGGTGATCGGTATCGGCTCGCATGAATCGCGCGGGCTGCGCCGTGGGGTGGTAGTGGATATCGACTCCACCGTGCAATCCATCCAGCGCGCAGTGGAAGAGGCCGAGCTCATGGCTGGCTGCGAAGTCAGCAGTGTGTATGCCTCGATTTCAGGTAACCACGTGCAGTGCAAAAACTCGCCCGGGATCGTGCCGATTCGCGATGGCGAAGTCACCCACGCCGATCTTGAGCGCGTGCTGGAGGCAGCCAAGGCCGTCGCCATCCCGGCCGATCAGAAAATCCTGCACGCCATTCCCCGCGAGTATGTGCTGGATGATTCGCAGGAAGGCATCCGCAATCCCGTGGGCATGACCGGCGTGCGCCTGGAAGTGCACGCGCATTTGGTCACTTGTGCGCAGTCGGCGGCGCAGAACATCAGCAAGTGTGTGCAGCGTTGCGACTTGCAGGTGGATGAGCTGGTGTTGTCTTCACTGGCCTCCAGCACGGCAGTGTTGACCAGTGATGAAAAAGAGCTGGGCGTGGTGATGGTGGACATGGGCGCGGGTACCACCGACATCGCCGTGTTCATGCAAGGCGCGATCTGCCATACCGCGAATTTGGCGATGGCCGGCGACAAAGTCACCGAAGACATCGCGCATATGTTGCGCACGCCAACACCGCATGCCGAAGACATCAAGGTCAAATACGCCTGCGCGCTGGTGCAGTATGCGCGCGCCGAAGAGAGCATCCAGGTGGAAAGCGTGGGCGACCGGCCGCCGCGCCGGATGCCGCGGCAAGCCCTGGCGCAGGCGGTACAGGCACGTTACGAAGAAATTTTCGAAATGGTGCAGGCGGAGTTGCGGCGCAGTGGTTTCGAGCAACGCGTACGCGCAGGCATGGTGCTGACCGGTGGCGCAGCCAAGATGGAAGGGGTGGTGGAGTTGGCCGAAGAGATGCTGCAAATGCCGGTGCGCATCGGCATTCCGCAGCACGTGACCGGCTTGGGTGAAGTGGTGGGCAACCCGGTGCATGCCACCGGCGTGGGCTTGTTGCTGATGGGCGCGCAGATGGAACACCCCAAGCGCCCGACCCTTCCCACCGGCAAGGTTGGTGGCTTGATCGGCAAGGCATTGAAGTGGTTCCGCGGCGAGTTTTGACATGCGATGAAGTCGAGCGGTGAAGGCGTGCAGTGAAGACGAACAAGTAACGAATTTGTGGTTTCACAAAAACACATCAAAACAACAATAGGACACGGACATGGCACATTTTGAATTGGTCAACCAGGTGGCACCCAATGCGGTCATCAAAGTCATCGGCGTCGGCGGCGGCGGCGGTAATGCGGTGGCGCACATGGTCAACAGCAATGTGATTGGGGTGGAGTTCATCACCGCCAACACCGACTCGCAAGCGATCAAGAACTGCGGCGCGAATGTGCAGCTCACCCTCGGTTGCAACGTCACCAAGGGCCTGGGCGCGGGTGCCAACCCGGAAGTGGGCCGGCAGGCTGCGCTGGAAGATCGCGAAGCAATCATGGATGCGCTGCAGGGTGCCGACATGGTGTTCATCACCGCCGGCATGGGTGGCGGCACGGGCACCGGCGCTGCACCGGTGGTGGCGCAGTTGGCCAAGGAAATGGGCATCCTGACGGTGGCTGTAGTCACCAAGCCGTTCCCGTTTGAAGGCCCGCGCCGCATGCAGGCTGCGCAAAAGGGCATTGAAGAATTGAGTCAGCATTGTGATTCGCTGATCACCATTCCGAATGAAAAACTGATCACCGTGCTGGGTCGCAATGCCACCATGATCCAGGCATTCCGCGCCGCCAATGAAGTATTGCAAGGCGCGGTGCAAGGCATTGCCGATTTGATCGTCAGCCCCGGCTTGATCAATGTCGACTTTGCCGACGTGCGCACCGTGATGAGCGAAATGGGTCTGGCGATGATGGGCACCGGCGTGGCGCGTGGCGATGATCGTGCGCAAGCTGCGGCCGAAGCGGCAATCAAAAATCCGCTGCTGGACGATGTGAATCTGCACGGTGCCAATGGCGTATTGGTCAACATCACCTCGGGTTCGGATTTGACCATGTCCGAGTTCGATGAAATCGGCCGCGTGGTCAGCGACTTTGCCAGTGAAGATGCGACTGTCATCATCGGCACCTCGCTGGATCCGAATATGCAAGACGAAGTGAAGGTGACCGTGGTGGCCACCGGCCTGAGCCGTGCGGCAACGGGTGTGCGCGTACCAGTGACCGAAACCACCCGCGGGGTACGGTTCGAGCCGGTGCAAGAACCGTCGCGCCGTCCGCAAGTCGAGTTGGTGCGCTCGCAGATCAAACGCGATGGCACTACAGGCTTGCCGATCGACGCGGTCACCGACAGCTTTGTGCCGCCGATGCCGTCCAGCTTCTCCAGTGCACTGCGTCGCAATGTGGATGCCACCTCGCAGGCTGCTGAACTGCCCAGGGACGACTATCTGGATATCCCGTCGTTCCTGCGTCGTCAGGCCGACTGATGCGGTAACCAGCACCCCTGTCCTGCGGCCGGGGGTGCGATGCGGTGTTTGTGTCCCCGGCCTGTGGGCGGCCCGCCCACGGGTTTTGCGGTCGATCGGCGTTGCCGGTCGGCCGGTTTTCCAGCTTCGTGCAAGGCGCTTGCGCGGCGTTGTTTTGACAGCTGTTTTGGCGGCAGTTTTGGCAAGTATTCAGCTTTACGCATGGTAATCTTCCACGATGCTGCGCCAACGTACACTCAAAAACCTTATCCGTGCCACCGGCGTGGGCTTGCATGGCGGGGAAAAAGTCTTTCTCACCATCCGCCCGGCCCCGGTCAATAGCGGCATCGTGTTTCGTCGCACCGACCTCGATCCGGTGGTCGAAATGCCGGCCGCCGCAGCCCTGGTGACTGAAACCACGCTGTGTACCGGGCTCAGCTGCAACGGTGCCAAGGTGCAGACGGTGGAACACTTGATGTCGGCGCTGGCCGGGTTGGGCATCGACAATGCGTATATCGACCTCACTGCGCCGGAAGTGCCGATCATGGACGGCTCGGCCGGGCCATTTGTATTCCTGCTGGAATCGGCCGGAATTGTCGAGCAGTCGGTGGCCAAACGCTTTATCCGCATTCTCAAGCCGGTGGCAGTGAGCGATGGCGACAAGTACGCCAAATTCGAGCCTTACAACGGCTTCCGCCTGGATTTCACGGTGCGGTTCGACCATCCGGCGATTCCGGATGCGCTGTCGCGGGTGGAGTTCAACTTTTCCACCGATGCCTATATCAAGCAAGTCAGCCGTGCGCGCACCTTCGGTTTCATGCGCGATCTGGAATTCATGCGCGATCGCAACCTTGGGTTGGGCGGGTCGATGGACAACGCCATTGTGCTGGATGAGTTCCGCGTGCTGAACGAAGACGGCCTGCGCTACGCCGATGAATTCGTACGCCACAAGATTCTGGACGCGATCGGTGATCTGTATTTGGCGGGGCATCCGATCTTGGGGGCTTATACCGGCTACAAGTCCGGCCATGCCCTGAACAACCACTTGGTGCGCACCTTGTTGGCCGACCAAGCAACCTGGGAAGTGGTCAGTTTTGACGATCCGGCGCAACTGCCGGAGCTGGGGTACGGTGCCGCGCAGCCGGCGTTGTAAGCGGCGCAGTTTTGCGATCGGCTTGGCAGTCCTGCGCGCGTTGTTTCGCCTTTCTTAACAAAATCAAGGACGTATCCCGTTAGGATGCGCGCTGACCGCTCAGCTGCGGGGTGCTCGCACCCCCGCTGTTGCGGTGTTGTGCAGGCTGTCGGCGTCTTCCGCCGCAGGTGCGCGCAGTAACGCCAAGGCCGCCGCCAGACCTTTCTGGCTGGCCGCCGATGGGGGGATGTGGGGCGTGATGGTCGCAGGGTGCGGCTGCCACGGCCGCGTGGCCAGCCTGATGGTCACGGCATCCACCTCCAGCCCGATGGAGCGGGCAGCGGCGATCAACTCGGGTGTGGCCAGCCGTAATTTGGCGTGCCAGACCGGGGCATCGGCGATGAATACCAAGGTTTTGCCGCGCAGATTGGCCAAACGCGCATGCGCGTTGACCCCTGCCGGCAATGCAGGACGTAGCAACTGATCCACTGCGTCGAGCCAGCGGGCCCGGCGCAGAGTTCCACCGGCTTTGCCGGCGAGCAGCGTATCCAGCGCCGCGCGCGGGCCAGCAGGCGGGGCAGCCTGGTTCGGGGGCGTGGATCGCGACATAGGCATGGGCAATGATTGAAGTAAACAATTCACACAATACCCGTCAGCGCGCCGTCGCGCAGGCCCAGCGTTTGCGCTGGTGGGCACTGCGCCACCCATGGGCAGCATTGGCGCTGCTGCTGGGGGCTGGCATGCTGTGTGGCGCGGCGATGCGCAGCGTGATTGGCATGGCGCAGGTGGAAGCCTTGCAAACCTCGGATGCCAGCCGGCAGGCCGAATTGGAGCAGGTGCGCCGGGATGCCCAGCGCGAGGTCAATGCACTGGCGGCGCGGCTGGCGGAATTGCAGGCGCAGGCCAATCGGTTGAATGCGTTGGGCGCTCGCCTGACGCAATCCAGCCAGCTGCAAGACGGCGAATTCAATTTCGAAAACCCCGTCGGCCAAGGCGGGGGTGGGGCCACGCGGGACATGCCTGTCCATGAGCTGCAATCGCGACTGCATGCGCTGGAAGGTGATTATCAACACGCCGATACCCAGCTGTCCGTGCTGGAGAGCTTGCTATTCAATCGCCAGCTGGAGCGCAGCAGCCTGCCCTCGCGCGAGCCGATCGCCGGAAGTTTCGTCACCTCGGGTTTCGGTGGTCGCGCCGACCCCTTCGGTGGCGGTTTCCAGTTCCACAAAGGTATTGATTTCCAAGCCAATATCGGTGACCCGGTGCTGGCGGTAGCCGACGGCGTGGTGAGCTTTGCCGGCGTGCGCAGTGGCTACGGCAACACCATCGAAGTGGATCACGGCAATGGCCTGGTCACCCGCTATGCGCACAACTCGCAGCTGGATCGGCAGGTCGGCGATCTGGTGCGGGCCGGGCAAGACATTGCCAAGGCCGGCTCCAGCGGGCGCTCCACGGGCGCGCATGTGCATTTCGAGGTGTGGCAGGACGGCGTGGTGGTCAATCCCCGCAAGTTCCTTGGCCATAACAACGCCCTGGCACGGCATGGGCCGCAGAACGGCTGATTGCGACGGGCTTGCATACGCGGCGGCCCGCCTCCAGCTAAACTAGCGGATTCCCGCACGCGCGCCTGCGTTCGGGGCTACATTGCCTCTATTTTTCGATGCCGCGCCATTGGCGCGCATCCCGCCAGGGATTGCCATTCTCATGCTCAACAGTTTGCTTACCAGTGTTTTCGGCAGCCGCAACGAGCGCCTGCTCAAGCAGTACGGCGCCATCGTCAAGAAGATCAATGCGCTGGAAGCGCAGACCAAGGCGCTATCGGATGACGCGCTGAAAGCCAAGACCGACGAGTTCCGCGCCCGTATCGGCAAAGGCGAATCGCTGGACAAGTTGCTGCCCGAAGCATTTGCGGTCTGCCGCGAAGCCTCGGTGCGCGTGTTCGGCATGCGCCATTTCGATGTGCAGCTGATCGGCGGCATGGTGCTGCATTCGGGCAAGATCGCGGAAATGCGCACCGGCGAAGGCAAGACGCTGACCGCCACCTGCGCGGTGTACCTCAATGCGCTGGAAGGCAAGGGCGTGCATGTGGTCACCGTCAATGACTACCTGGCACGTCGCGACGCCGCGCAAATGGGCAAGTTGTACAACTGGCTGGGGCTGTCGGTCGGTGTGATTTATCCCGGCATGAACCATACCGATAAAGGCCCGGCCTACGCCTGCGACATCACCTACGGCACCAATAACGAATTCGGCTTCGATTACCTGCGCGACAACATGGCGCTGGCCAAGGAAGATCGCTTCCAGCGCGGGCTGAACTTCGGCATCGTGGACGAAGTGGACTCGATCCTGATCGACGAAGCGCGCACCCCGCTGATCATTTCCGGCCCCGCCGACGAATCCCCCGAACTCTACCTGCGGGTCAATGCGGTGGTGCCATCGCTGATCCGCCAGAAGGAAGAAGAGGGTGAGGGTGACTTCTGGGTGGATGAAAAGCAGAAGCAGGTGCATCTGTCCGAAGTGGGGCAAGAACACGCCGAACAACTGCTGCGCGATGCGGGCGTGTTGGGTGCCGATGAAAGCCTGTACGCCGCGCAGAACATCCATGTGGTGCATCACTTGAATGCGGCGATGCGCGCGCATGCGATCTATCAGGCCGATGTGGACTACATCGTGCGCGATGGCGAGGTCATCATCGTCGATGAATTCACCGGCCGCACACTCCCGGGGCGGCGCTGGTCCGATGGCTTGCATCAGGCGGTGGAAGCCAAGGAAGGCGTGCAAGTGCAGCGCGAAAACCAGACGCTGGCCTCGGTGACTTTCCAGAATTTGTTCCGCATGTACAAGAAATTGTCGGGCATGACCGGCACCGCGGATACCGAAGCCTACGAATTCCAGAATATCTACGGGCTGGAAGTGGTGGTGATCCCCACCCATCGGCCGATGGTGCGCAAGGATCATTCCGATCTGGTGTTCCTCAATCGCGCCGGCAAATACCGCGCCGTGGTCAAGGACATTCTGGAATGCTCGGCACGCCAGCAACCGGTGCTGGTGGGTACCACCTCGATCGAAGTGTCCGAGCTGCTCAGCAACGAGCTGAATGCTGCCGGGATCGCGCATGAAGTACTCAACGCCAAACAGCACGAACGCGAAGCGCATATCGTGGCCAATGCCGGCGCACCGGGCGCGGTGACGATTGCCACCAATATGGCTGGTCGCGGTACCGATATCGTGCTGGGCGGTTCGCTGGAGGCGGCATTGGCGGCACTGGGCGAGGGCGCCAGTGACGCCGAGATCGAGCGCACCAAGGCCGAGTGGAAGCAGCGGCACGAAGCCGTGAAAGCGGCTGGCGGGCTGCATATCCTCGGCACTGAACGGCACGAATCGCGGCGTATCGATAACCAGCTGCGTGGCCGTTCCGGCCGTCAGGGCGACCCCGGTTCCAGCCGCTTCTATCTGTCGCTGGAAGACAACCTGATGCGCATCTTCGCCGCCGGCTGGGTGCAGACGGTGATGGCCAAGATGGGGCTGAAGGAAGACGACATCATCGAAAGCCCGTTGGTTACCCGCCAGATTGCCAATGCGCAGCGCAAGGTGGAAGCCCACAACTTCGACATCCGCAAGAATTTGCTGGACTTTGACGATGTGAATAACGACCAGCGCAAGGTGATCTACCAGCAGCGTAACGAATTGCTGGAAGCGGCCAGCGTCAAGGACAATATCGACGGCATCCGCAACGATGTCATTGCCGATATGGTGCAGCGCTTCGTGCCGGCCGACTCGGTGGACGAGCAATGGGATCTGCCGGGTCTGGAAGCCGAGCTTGCGGCCGAGTTTGGCGTGCAGCTGGATCTGGTTGGCCTGCACAAGACGCAGGAAGAATTGGATGCCGCACAAATCCGGGCGCACGTGCAGGCCGACATTCTGGCGCTGTTCGAAGGCAAGGAAGCGCAGACCGGTGCCGATACCATGCGCATGCTGGAAAAGCACGTCATGTTGAATGTATTGGATCAAAACTGGAAGGAACACCTGGCGCGCATGGACTACCTGCGCCAGGGCATCCACCTGCGCGGCTA